>DBZJ01000164.1 GCA_002311635.1 Syntrophaceae bacterium UBA1163 | reverse complement strand
CTAAGAACGGTATTGACTCAGAGGTGAGAGAGGGGTCGTTTACCTCACAGGAATGCCCTTGAAAAATGCTGGAGACTATTCTTTGCGTTCATGCACATCTATTTAATTTCTTTGCTACTGCCCTTTGGTGTCAGTCACGAGAGTTTCAGCTTCACATAGAGCAAGGAACGGGACTTCAACCTCTGTATCGTGGCCACTGACTTTCATCACCTTATAGCGGTAGCAGGGGAGGCTCGGAATGTTCACTTGGATCTCGGATTGTCGTTGTGTACTTCCTTGAATCGTCGTTCTTCTCTAAGTTTCATTATTATGTCATAGACTGCTTTAACAACGGCAAATACGCCGAGAGCGTTCATGATATTGATGAATATCAAAATTCCCATAGTTATCTCCTGTATCAAGATAAAATCTGTTCAATTTGAGGCAGTGTGTCAATGAGAATTGGGAACTGAAATGATCTTTTTTAATTGTCCTGCATGGTACTTGGTCTAAAGTTGAAAATCTCATCGTGGTTATCATCGTAATCAATGTGACCCCCAATCAACTTGGCATTCCCTATCATGCCTTTCACATTGGGTCTGCATTGAATCAAAAAATCCCATTTGCTCTTTATCCTGTCCATTTATTCCTTTTTGAGCGCTCACTCAATACCTTTCTGGTCAAGAACATCAATTACGCTTTTGAGTATCAGAAAAAGAAAACCCTTCTCCTGCTCAAACCGTGATCGATGTCCTTCACGTTTGTCGCCAAACTAAAAAGAGATGATCATCGTCATCGGAGGTAACAAGTGGCTCGTATGTCTAAAAAAGGGTGTATCAGTATTTATAGTGTAATGCCCATAGCAATCTTCAAAATCTGGAAATTAACTCTCATATTGGCAGGCAAGGATTTCGCCAAAATAGACAAGGTGAAAATCACCTTTAGGATATAAGGCAGGAATGATTGATTTTTCTAATTCAGATGGAATCAGGTCGTTTTTATAGACGACCCGGCACTCAAAATGAAGAATACATTCTTTGATGATGGGTGTTTTTACCTTCTTGGACGGGATAGCCGTTAGCTGTTTTTCTTTAAACTTGTTGTGGTCTCGACCGGACACGGTTCCACAATATTGCACCACCTCTTTCAATTGCGGCGTCACGATATTGACTGTAAATTCCCCGGTCTCTTCGATCAGTTTGTAGGTATGACGAGAGGGACGTACCAACACCACAAACATGGGCTTTCGCCAAATGATTCCTACTGTTCCCCATCCTATCGCCATGACGTTAGGGAGACCTTCTTTCCCGTGGCTGACAAGAAGCACACGCCCCTCATCAAAGGCTTTTATCGTTTCCCCTACGTAGTCCTTGTAATCAGCAATTTTTTTTGCCATGAAAGATCCTCCTTTGTTCTTTTAGGTTCAACAGAGTAACCTAACATCCAATTACATAACCTATGATCTGGTACTTAGCCCAGCACCTTGAGAAATTTTAAGAGTTTTTGCTTAGGGGTTTTTAATACACTTCATACAAGAAATCAAAAAACTCTGTTCGGTCGTGACCTGTTAATCTATATTTTGTAAAATATCCACTGACTTTTGTACGATAAGAAGTTTAGCCATGTTCTTTAAAGAACGTTCATGTGCCTCTTTGTCCGACGAAGAAACGCAATCCGATACTACCACGGGATAAAATCCCCTATTTGAAGCGTCACGTGCCGAAGATTCAACGCCAAATTCGGTAGCTATTCCAGTAAATATCAGGGTAGTAACACCACGATTACGCATCATATATTCGAAATTTGTTCCGATAAAGATACTTGCCGTGGATTTTTCAAGGACGATATCGGTAGGTTGAGGTTTGACTATCTCGGGTATTTCCCGCTCTTTTGAACCAATTGCCATAAAAGGAGGTAACTTGTTTATATGATCCACATTAAAACGCTTCATCATCGAATAGTAGTTCCATGAGGAGGCGAACCCTGTAGGGAGAGGCGTAATCAATGTGTACGCCACGGGCATCTTGTTTCTGAATTTTTCAATAAACTTTTTCAGAGTAGTCATAAATTCCTCTTTGTTAAATATTCTATCCACCAAACCAATTTGCACATCCCAGACAATAAGACAAGAATGTTTTGGCTCAACTATTTCCCGGATGTTTTCGTAGACTATCACTCCATTTGCTGTTTTCATTTATGTACCTCCTTTCCCCCGACTACTTACTTTCTCTCTTCATCTCCCGATCCACTACCCTCACCATCTCCAAAAGCTAATTTGGGGTGAATATCCCCTTCTACCGCTGTTTTCTCCGCTGGCTTCCACTCAGAATCCTGCTCCTCTCCTTACCATCATACACATAGAGGGAGGGCGGAACATTCCATCCCAATTTCCGATGTTGTCTGATGATCGAATGAAAATGTCTTATGCCCACCTTCACTGAATCCAATCTGCCCAAAAGAAAAACCTATCTTTTTCTCCGGAGCCTGGGCACCCGATTAATCTTTTTCTTTGTTTAAATCATTTCTGCCTATACACTCTAAAATAAAACAGGAAAACGAGCAAAAAGATGATAAACCAAGAGATGCTAAAGAAAATTAGCAATCCCTTCATCATCATGAACAGAGACCTTACTAAGAAACGAAAGATCAGATAAGCGATTAATAACGCTTTTAACATTGTACCCTTCTTTCACTTTCACTGGATAGCGCTCGATTGACTTTGTCATGTAGCATATTTGATGTTCCCTTGTAGTAATTCACGGGCGATTTCAACAGAATTCGACCATCCCAAATTTCTCTGGGGCGTTCTATTTATTTTTGAAATAATCCTATTAAGATCGTAGTTGTTGAAACCACCCTCACTTAGTATGAAGTGCTTGTACAGGTTCGTAAGATCGTTCGAGACCGGCAACCGAAGTCTATCCCAATCCCGCTCTCTTTGTCTTAAGAAACTGAGTAAAAAGTACAAGGCTTTGGTCACTTTAAACAGTCCTACTTAATCTGGAGGGGGAAGTTTATTTCATATCCCTTCTCATTGAGAACATCTACGATGGCAGAAGCCATATCCCTCATTAAAAGCTCCCAAATGGAAAATCTCTTTTTGGGATAGAGAACGTTCGGTTTTCCTACTATTCCCACCATCGTGGCAGTGATATCGATCGTATCCTGAAAGTTTCCCAGTTCATCCACCAAACCCAGATTTTTAGCCTGTTCCCCTGTGAAGATTCGACCATCTGCGATCTCAGCGACTTTAGATCGATCCAGCTTCCTCCCCTCTGCCACGGCCTGGATGAATTGCTCATGAACATTATCGAGCACTTCCTGCATAATCTCCTTCTCCTCTGGAGTCATCTCACGGAAAGGGGATCCGATATCTTTATTCTCTCCACTTTTAACCACCACTCCCTTGATTCCAATCTTTTTAAGGAGCTCTTCAAAATTGGCGAACTCCATAATCACACCGATCGACCCGGTAATCGTCCCAGGATTGGCAACGATGAGATCAGAGGCACTGGCGATATAATAGCCCCCCGAAGCTGCCACAGACCCCATGGAGGTGACCACTTTTTTCTTTGAATTTGACCTGATCCTCATGATCTCCCGGTAGATCTCTTGCGATGGGCCAACGCCCCCACCTGGAGAATCGACCCTAAGAATGATCGCCTTGACCCCTTCATCCCCAAGATATTGTTGGAGCTCCTCAATCACCCCGGAGGATTGGGTGATCACACCCTTCACTTCTACAATGCCAATTTTATCTCCAGAGGCAAAGCGGCCTGTTTTCCCTCCAAAATAGCCTCCGATAAAGGAAAGCACAGCAAAAAAGAAAATAAGAAGTGCAGCGATGACACCTAACCCAATTAAGATCCGTTTTCGTTTCATGACCCTCTCTCCCTTTTGGTTTGTTGTGAAAACAATTTCCAAAATTATATCAAAATTTCTTTAAGGGTGCCAAAACAACTTACTGTTCTATAATTCCTACAAGTGATTTAATGAATATTCCGATATAGACCTGATAAAAAGGACGTTAAATAGGCATGTTTTTACGATCTTAAGGACGTGTTTTTGGGATCCTCTGATTCCTCCGCCTTAAGATAAGGGCACGATTTTCCACCAAGGGGGAAGATGTTAGAAGAAGGGTTGTTTCCAGCACCTACAAAGATTGAGGATAATTAGTTAAACGGAAGCACTGAGGATTTCCGGCTGAAACAGATGACAATATTCACATCAATAATGTGTGAAATACGGCAACCCTATCAAAAGGTGATTCCGAAAAGGACGTTGTGTGTATTCAATCCTCTATCACTTGTATCAAACGGTTCGGAGATATGACAGAAACGATATTCCACTCTCAGTGCGGTTTTTCGACTAATATTAAAGAGTATGCCCGCCCCTCCATAACCAGCTCCTGAAAAATGCTGATCTCCCAAAAGAGGCGGGTTTGGAGGACGGTATAGTTTTTTGCCAGCGCTATCATAACCGAGCGCTCCTCCAGTCAGGAGAAATAGCGAACCCCATCTTTCCTGGATAGGTTTGAAAACCAAATTAGTACCGAGGCCGAGAAAATAGACATTAGGCATCTTGTGGATGTCATAATAAAAAAAGTTTCCTTCGAATTCTACGTCCCACATCTTCCAATCCTTACGGAGAGGCAAAGTAACACGGGGAATAAATCCATACACCTTCATGGAAATTTTACTTAAGACGGCATCACCCGTCCCTCCAAAAATGGAAAAACCCCATTTTGCTTTCTTTTCCTCCTCCTCCCCATAAGAATAGGACACGATTGATCCAATGATCATAAAGAGAAGTAAAGTAGAGAGCAAATAAGTCTTATACGGAACCCCAACGCAATTCTTTTTCACTTGTTCCTCTTAAGTAAGAATAAGTTCTTGATACTATACAACAAGACTTCCCACCTCTGCCAATAGTAAACCTCATATCATGAATCAATGAGTTAGGGTTTACCTCCTTTCGATTGAATTCCTGAGAGATACATTTGAGAATATATTTTGGGGGGTGTTTTGTGGAAATAAAGGTCGGAGATATCTATATTCGTCATTCAGACGGACAGATTTGTAGAGTGAAGTGGATTGGTCATGCAACGGCTGTTCTTGAATCAGAAGACGGAAGCCGCTTACGCCTGATTGATATTTTTGATCTGGAAAAAACATATACCAAAAAACAACCCAAGTTCCCTCAGTAATCCCTTTTTCTATCCTCTTTCCCCTTTATCTCCCTATCCGTCATCACCCTTACCATCTCTAAAAACTCCTCTTTGCTGAATATCCCCTTCTCCACGAGCAACCTGGTGAAGGGAGATGCCCTATGTCTGAGGTAGAACTTGTTTTACCTAACCCCACCTTCTGGTTCGCTATAGCTATTATCTTCGTGGGGTTATTAGCTCCTGCAAATCGTTTTGACAAATTTTGCATATTTATTATTTGAAATGAATGCTCTCCCGAAAGCGTCAGGATCTTTTGTCCATTTTTTTAGGTGATGTTTTTCTCTTTCCTTTCCGAAATCCATTTCCATAATATAAGCCGTTACTCTTGGTGGTTTGGGCCTTTCTCTCCTTCCATGATATGTATATCTACTCAATTGTCTAACAAGTTCTTTTAGAGGTTCTGGCCATTCATCCTGTGGTTTCTTCAACCAGTATTCGGCCCAGCAATAAACGTATGCGGCATATCGCTTCATCTTATCTACAAAATCTTCTCTTCCAGGTTTTGCAGTAATATAGTCAAACGTGGTCTTCGAAAGGTTACGGATCATGCTTACAATATCCTCAGGTTTCGCAAAAGACATTATGTAGAGTGTACGCCAAGTGGAAGGGGATGCAGAAATTTCTAATGTGAGGTCTTCACCAGGTGGGGGAAGCGGTAGAAAAGTTCCTTCAGTAGATAGGAGACGACCGCCTTTAGTTCTTTTCCACCGTGTCTTTATGTCCATCCGCCACCTCCTACACCTTTTCTGGTGCTTAATGCCTGTTCAGCTTTCTGGGAAAGATTTCTTTGAGAATTTTATCAGGTATTCTATCTCTTTTTACCCTCATCGTTTCTGCCTTGGTGAATATTCTTTCCCTCACCGATGGAAGATCTTATACGATTAAACTCATTTTATAGGAAAAGTAACCTCTGCAACACCTGGTATTAGGATTTGGTTTCCGATGAGCCTTCCACTAAGTGTCTAAATTCAGGTGGATACTCTGTCTTGGCTGTTCCTGCCGTACAGAAAGGAATGCTCTCCATGATCCCAGCCATCCGATGGTAGGGAATGGATACAAAGAGTTCATTCGGTTTGTACCCTTTCATCTTTCTTGCCGTGTAATCCATGAAGCTCACATTGATCTCCCCTGATACGAGAGGGTAGGTAATGGCCATATGGCAGGCCGATCCGACGAGTTCGGTCTTGGGTGAAACTCCACTATCATAAGTGGCCAAAGTAAGGAGACGACATGCCTGCTCGGCGTTGCAGAGGAAAAGAACAAGGTCTGGTTTGGATGGGGCTTTCCCCAAAGGAGAAATAATAACATAATCAGCCAGCCCAAGAGGAGGCTGAGCGGTCAGGGTCATCGCTCGATGGAATGTAGCAATAGAGCAGAATAATTTCTCGCCTTCAACTAAAAATTTCTTTAATGCTTTATCCTCCTTCCCGCTGGGCCTTGGCCCCAGTCCGAGATGCCACGTGCCTCCATGGCAGGCTGAATTCTCCTTATCCAAATTGATAATGACACCATCCCTTGCCTCCTGCAAAGCCCCACAGACCCAATGTTTACCTCCCTTTCCTCCCTCAGCGGGGGCCATTGAAAAGGTAATGGCAATAGGATTGCCATCGAGTTTCAAGACCTCCCTCAATCTCTCGGCATATTCATTCCATATCATCTTCTGCTCCTCCTTCCTTTGTAATGTCAATTCCAATCGGAGTTACCCATTCCCGGGTCTTTATGTCTCCCAACGGTAATTTCCCAAAGGGCATCCCAAGATGGAGACTACCGATATGAGCCTGAAATAGTATTTTGTTTTCTCACTTGATTTCCTTATTACATCCGTCACAGAAGAGCTCTCCTTCATCAGTATCGTCCGCAGTAATCGCCTTTTCGATCTTCTTTTTCATCGTTTCTTGGATCTTCAAAATGCAATCCGTACAATAAATGTTTCTATCATCTGTGAAATAGCCAATTATTTCTTTCTCTTTTTTCTCAACCACTTTCAACCTCCACCCTATTTAATTCCATTTGGTTTTCTTTTTATCTCTCGATCCACCACCCTCACCATCTCCAAAAACTTTTCCCCGGTGAATATCCCTTTCTCCAGGAGCAATCTGCTGGGGACTCTCTGTTGGGCAGACTGGAATAAGTGATGTACGGATACAAAATCTTGGGTTGTATTAGTCTCGTTGACCCCAAACATATCTTCCTGTCTTATCAATGATACCAAACTTATCGCCAATCTTTACTCTTGCCAGTCCTTCAGAAAAACTCCCAACCAATGGCTGATCCAAGAACCTGTGAATAGTGTTGACCTGATACCGGGAACTACAGCAAATTTTTATATGACTGATCAAGGATGAAAAATTGACCCCAATTCATACACGGGCATTTTCATTTTGCTTTGACCCATTTCTGACCAGGACCACGGACAACTACAATCTCATTATCTTCAATATCCTTGACCAGGATATTTGCCATCCGTGCTTCGTCATTTTTTTCTATCCTGAAGCTTGCTGAAATTACCCCCCAAGGCTCGAGCTGAATTGGAAGCTTAATGTTATTGTTATATCCCGATCCTCCTAAAATACCGCCCTCCTTTTCTCTAACATATATGTCAATTATTGCAGTAGGACGATGACTGAGATTACGAAATAGCAATTCAATTTCAGTTCTTTCATTTCCTCTGCCAAGGTAAAAATGATTTCGTTGCCAAACTTCTAACTTTGCTTTACTTCTCTTTCGTTCCAGAACAACATTCCAGAAAAGAGAAAGCAAGCTAATTGCAACAGCAGCCCCCGATATAAATACGGGTAACCATTTGCTAAAGTCCAACGTCTCCATATTCAATTATCTCTCGTCAGAATAATCTGATGTAAATGAGAAGTATTTTCTATTTAACTTTACTAAATTCAGTGGGAGGCCGTCAATGAGAATTGGAAGACACGGAAGACATGGGGATTGGGGGCTCTTGCCTCCATATTTCCCCAAAACACTGGGATCTAACCGGTGAAAGCATGGGACTGAGTCCTAAGATCGCAATTTCACCCTTATATATCTCTCCAAGATGCGTTTATTAACCGTTTAATACACTTTTTTAAGCGTCTTTTCCCGCTGGGCCATATGAATTATTAGCCCCTGGTCATTATTGCCTAATTATGGGCTTAAAACGCAAAATTTACGTCTTAGGGGATTTGCGGTTTTTACCTTTTAATTGATTCCACAGTGCAGTTCCAACTAAAGACTGTCTTATCTTTCTCCCTCCAATGGTGATTAGACATATCGGCTTTTTCGCGAAAGGGAAGCAGCATTGAAAGAAAAGCGAACGAGCTCCCTGCTGGTGGTAAGCGGGTTTTCTAAAAAATTATGTTGACAACAGAAGCATGCCGTAATAGCGTGCTTACTAGGGGAAGGTGCAACACTGTTTTTTTTGCTCTGGAGGATGTGTGCCCAGTGATAAGCTAGATCCAGTTCGGTTCGTTGATAAATATGCATTTAATGCCCGAATTGTTCCCGCTCTGATAGTATTGCTTCCGATAGGCCTTTCCCTCGCAACCCTCTTCCCGAACAAATTTGCCGGGTGGGATATTATCGTTTGGTTGGGCACTTCTGCTGGGCTAGCGGTTTTCCTTGAGCAGCTTGCAAGGGATCGCGGCAAGCGCAAAGAGCCGGGGCTTTATAAACTGTGGGGAGGAAAGCCCTCGACCAGGATGCTTAGACACCGGGATTCTACACTCAGCGTTCCAACGTTGGCTCGCTATCATGAAAGATTGACTCGTCTCATTCCCATAAGGCTGCCAACTTCAGAAGAAGAGAAAAGCAATCCTGATAGGGCGGATGCAATTTATGATTCTTGTGGAGATTTTCTAAGAGCCCGCTCGCGGGACAAGGAAAAATTTCCCCTGGTCTTTGAAGAAAACGTAAATTATGGTTTCAGAAGGAATTTGTGGGGAATGAAACCCGTGGCAGTGATCCTGGACATTCTATCTATGGTTCTGGTCTTCACCCAAATTCATCCCTATTGCACAGAACTAACTTCCGCGAAGCCAGTCGCATGGGTTGCTATGATCCTAAATATATCTTTCTTGATGATCTGGTTTTTTGTAATAAAGCCTGACTGGGTAAAGACCGCCGCGGAAGCATATGCTATACAACTGCTGTCCACCGTTGATGTCCTGGAATCCGCGAACCAACCCAAACCCTCATAGTGTCACCTTTGGCAGTCCCAATCTCAAGAGAGCTTAGGGCATTAGCGGCTGTCAACAGCCGGGTCGTTCCTACGGAAAATGGCGATCAATCATTCCCATTCCGTCTGGACGTAACAACCTAATTCGTTGTCGTCAGCTAAAATAAGCATAATCCCCGGAAGTCCCTCTTCGATCATTATACCTGACAACCTGGCCATAGATTTCATGTCATCCGGACTCTGGCGGACAGACAATCCAAACGGATGACTGTGCCACTCACCGACATATCTTAGGTCATTATTGGAAACCCTCCGCAAGTGTTGTACCTCAGCGTACAGACCTTTTTTCCCCCTTATGAAGTAGTAAGGGCGTTCTACGCTGTCTCCCGGAGCCGGCAGCGCTTTTCCCACATAGATTGTTTTGTTATAACTACTGATCCAGCCAATCAAAACCCCTCCAGTTTCATTTGGAAGCTTGAGTCTTCGGTATTCACTCATCTCTGTAAGGGCGATCTGGCTTATCCTGAATTCCCAAGGCCCCGCCTCCTTAATAGTCATCTCGCATGGAGAAAATTGTTCAACATTAACGCCAAAATCTTCCTCCGAGACGACATTAACAAATGCTCTGGCATCACTGCAAGAAATACTTTCCTTTATCTGTCTCGTTACAATCCCAGCGTGGATTGATACCAAATCCTGCGGCATTACCATCGTCTGGCTGCTGCACGAAGTGGAATAAACAAGCTGATTTCCCTCTCTCGCTCTGTAAATGGTTCCGATGTATGGGCTTGTTAGTGCCCGGATCTTTAGCTGGAGATCAATGTCATCCAGCCTGATTCTCCTTTCCCGGTCCTCCGAAAGCAGAACCGAAGTAAGTCCTTCGTTTGAGAAGTATGCACTGAGAGCCCGCGACCTTTTGCTCTCGCGGCAGAGATCCATAAGCACAGAATACGAGGCCGAAAAATCCATGATAGCAGCAGTATTCAGTATTTCTTTCCGGACTTCCCGCAGACTGTGGAAGTTCTGGTCATAAGCTTTCACATCCGTTTTATCCAAAATCAAACCTATTTCTCTGGCTAGGGAGGCAGCTTTTGATTGTCCCCTAAATCCCGCGCTCAACCCATGGCGTGCAAAATTGTGCGGCAGCAGGATGTCATCGTCAACGAGCTTCCACCTAGCGAACCCCTGTCGGCACAGATTCAAAACCACCTATGACCCCAAAGCACCAAGCCCAATGGCCGACATTCTTACATCGGAGATGTCAATAGTAAGCCCTGCCATGCTCTTGGCCAAATCTATTGAGAAAGGTTGAACGACAGCAAACGGAACGGGCCTGATTTTCTTGAGATCGTCTTCTTTTCTGGCCAACCTATCTTTAAAGATAAAGGTGGATTCTTTCTTTTTCTTGTTCGGTTGCTCCACGATGCACCCCAGTGCCTTACCCAGTCGATGCAAAGGTACAAACAAACCAAAAGATCTAATCTCGTGCCCGGTTTGCGTTCCTCTTAGATTGAGCCTGGGGATGCAGATGGCGAGAACGACCCATTGGTCCAAAATCTTCTTATTGCGGTATTCTTTGAGACCCCATTTCCGGTAAGTGTCGGAAATGAACTTAAGTATATCTTTATCCAAATCAATATCCAGCTTGCCTTTCAATAAATCCGCCAATTCCAGGTAGTTTCCCGGAAGGTGGTTAATGCACCGGTCACCAGAAGGCTTTCCCTTTATCGGCAGCACCAAAAGCGGAGATTCTTTGACGTTCCCTTTCGATGGGAAGATCTCTATATAATCCACATTGGATTCATCAGCAGGTACATATTTGGAAACAAGTATATCGAACGCAGGAGCCCCCTCAATAATTTTTTTCTCTGCTTCAGCACTTATAACCATGTACCCGGTAGACTCCAAGACAAAGGGCTCCATCGCTTGCTCTGCTAAATGGAGCTCACCGGCAGCGGCCCTGTCGAGCCATTTCTTAACTCTGAAAAGGAATTCCACATAGGTTTCATTATAGACCCTGTCCATTTGAGGAACATCAAACAGGCAAAGACTTCTTGGTGTATCTTTATAACTGAAGTTCAAATGAGGTAAGGGTGGAAAATTCTTTCTCAGGGAAAACGTCTGGAGCTTCTGCGGATTATTCACAAGCAGGCAGATCGCCACCTTTTCCTGTTCCAAAACACCGAATGGGGAACGGCTGGGCACGCCCACTTGCATACTAATGACAATCGCTTCATTACCGTTCAGATAGCCTTCGCATTCATACTCCATCAATCCGCCCAAAGCCTGCGGATTCTGGAGAAGGGCCGATTTCATTATTTTCAGCGGTTCCGAAAGAACGTGACCGCTTTCAAAGGGCTTGGTTTCGTAGAAATCCATCAGCCATGCCGCTCGGATTTGGTTGATGTGATGGTTCCGCCCCCGAAAACCGCTGCCGATAGCTGATCAAAGCGGGGACCGTACTTTGTTATTTCGATTACAATCGGTTTGATATTCCTGGACCCCTTCGGCTCCTCCATCGTCACTCTGAAATCACCTTTCTTGAGGTCTCTAACCTTTCTGTAGTATTCCGCCGCCTGGTAATGTGGGGGTCCGGTTTCGTTCCGGTCCTGCTTCGATGGAATACGATCACACGAGGCGATCAATTTGGCTTTCTCCCTTCCGCGCTCCTCGAAAATCTTCTTAACCTTTTCAACCGGTTCAGTAATCAAATTCCCCTTTTCATCCTTGTTTAAGAGCGTGTGGCTGCAATGGTGGGCCAGTTTGAAGATGTCAAAATCCAGCCTGTCGAGATTCTTGTTGTTGTTCGTTGCCGAATAGATGCTCTCCCAAGCATCGGATTCTGCATCGCTTCCAAATATTGCCTTTGCGACGGACTCGGAGTCGATCCTGAAATCAAGCTGAACCACGATACACTTGTTGTTCTTATTCTCATCCTCCTCTGTGACCCATGAATGAGGGGAATGGATGAAGATTTCGAATCCTTTAAAATGGCTGACAATCTCTCCTGGCTTCTTGATCAGGTGCTTAACCTCCTCATATTTGGCCTTTCCGCTATTGTTGATATATTCTTTCAAGGAGTCCGACTCCCCAAAAACTTTTATCCCCTTCTTGTCATCCAGCAGTCGGTAACGCGCTTCCTTGCAGAGCAGCTTCTCCTCATCTTCGGCCCCGGGTTCCCAAATTATCGAGTCAGGGACCCAGAGTTCGGTCATCTTCTTCCGGTCGTCGCCCTGATGCTTCTTGGATGAATTCAGCCAAAAATAATTCGAAAACCCCTGAAAATGGTCCTCGTGGGCATGGGTGATCATCGGAACGTCAAGGTCTTTGCCGTCCAGTCTCTCGTCAAGCTCGTCCTCAAGGAATATCCTATCGCCGTTATCTTCTTCGGCCTCACTGACACAGTTATAGTCGATCATCAAATGTTTCCTTTCCAGGTCCTCTATCAAAGCCGAATCCCCGTTTCCCACCGGATAAAACCTGATAAACATTTTGCTATCTGTCACTTCCTTTCTCCTTTCGAAAGTTGTTGGTGTGTTTTCCCATATTACTTAGAGTCACCCTACGTCTAGCACCGGAGGGGTCGAGGTTGAAGGTAATGTCTGCGAGTCCGCCGAATGGTGGACTCCAATTCAGATTCCCGGCGTGCACATAAAAAAATACCCCCTTTCTTCGATGGGGGTAAACGGAAACCGCCGTTTTTTTCTTGACAAAAAATTCGACCTAGGATAGAAGTTTCTTTATCAAGAATCTAACGAAGGGGCGACTCGTTTCCCCGGTGAAAGGCCCAGGGAGCTATGCCAGTAGTTCCCTGGGCTTTTGTTTTTTTAGTGTCGCTACTCTCTCCTTCCTGTAAACATCTAACATCTGATTCAGAACTTAGCACAATATTTTGTGTTGTCAAGGGAAATTTTTGGCACATTTAGGTAAAATTCAGGGAGAACCTCTCAACCCCAAAAAGTCTCAGACCATCGAAGAATTGTTCGTAAGCCATGGCTCTACCACAGCGATCGCATTTCATTATATGAACCCCACCATCAAATTTGGAAGGAGTTTATCAAGAAGAATTTATGAGGTCAAGAAGAGCGCGAAGTGAGAACTGAAACACGAAGTTCGGGAAAGAGGGATGTCAATTACGTGTGGCATGGTGGGGGATCAACGAGACAAAAAGTTTCTGAGGGAGAACGTTTGGAGAACGGAAATTTAAAGCGGGTCAAAAATAAAAAGCCCCGAAATCACAGGGCTTTTTATAAGCTATGCCAGAAA
>DBZJ01000029.1 GCA_002311635.1 Syntrophaceae bacterium UBA1163 | reverse complement strand
TTCTGGCATAGCTTATAAAAATTGGAAACTTGAATTGGGTCTACGTGAGTTTGGAGAAGTCGGCGATTCTAAGGAAGAGTTTTCCGATCTCGTCGAGGAGGGCGAGGCGATTATTCCGGATGGCTTCATCCTCAACCATCACCATGACTCCGTCGAAGAATTCGTCGATCGGCCTCTTCATCTGAGTCATCTCCATGAGTGCGGCAGGATAGTCTCTTTCGCTGAGATGAAGACCAATTTTTTCTTTGGCCTTGACAAACGATTGATAGAGGTTTTGTTCAGCCGGTTCGGTAAAAAGAGGCGGGTTGATTTCTCTTTTGGGAGGAGACCCTTTTAGAATATTCATCGCCCTTTTAAAGGCGATGACGATCGACTCAAAATCCTTCCACTCCCTCGCCTTCCTTAAGGCATCGATTTTCCCTTGAACATCGAGCAGCTCGTCGAATGAAACGGACAGCACGGCGTCAGTCACGTCAAACGGGTATTCCTTATCCAATAAGAAGTTTTGATAACGGACTCGAAAGAAATCCAGAACCTCGTCTCTCACCTGTTCCACCGGCCGCTCCATCTTTTCTTTCAACTGCTTTTCGCTTTCCTCAACCAATCCCCTTAATGAAAAGGAGTACCTCTTCTCAAGGATGATCCGGATGATGCCCAGGGCCTGTCGCCTTAGACCAAAAGGATCCGCCGTTCCCGTGGGGACGAGACCCACTCCAAAGCAACCCACAATGGTATCCATTTTGTCGGCGACGCTGACGATATCGCCAGCGGGGCTGGAAGGCAGCCGGTCTCCTGCGAAACCCGGCAGGTAGTGCTCATAAATTGCCTCTGTCACCTCAGGCCTTTCCTTAGAGATACGGGCATACTCCCTTCCAACGATTCCCTGCAGTTTTGGAAACTCGCCTACCATGCCCGTCACCAGATCGGCTTTGCATAAGTGAGAGGCTCTCTCGACTATCTCTCGCAGCCCGGGATCAATTCGTTCCGTTATCCACAAGGCTAACTGCTTAAAGCGCATCACCTTTTCATAAGAAGTCCCCAGCTTTGCCTGGAAGACGACCCTTTTTAATTGCTCTACTCTCTTGTCCAGAGAAATTTTCAGGTCATCCTCAAAGAAAAAAACCGCATCAGAGAGCCTTGCCTTGAGGACTTTTTCATTTCCCTTCACCACGACTTCCCGGTTCTTGGGTTGAATATTGCTGATACAGACAAAGTGGGGAAGCAGTTGTCCATGGTCATCCGCTACGGGGAAATATCGTTGATGCTCCTTCATCGAATGGACAAGAATCTCCCGGGGAAGTGACAGAAATTTACTGTCAAAGGCGCCGCACAAGGCGACAGGATATTCCACTAGAAAATTGACCTCGTTGAGGAGCTCTTCATCTCTCAGGACTTTTCCCGAAACCCTGGCCCCTTCTCGAATCATCTCATCCTCAATCTTTTTCTTCCGCTCCACGGGGTCCACGATCACAGACGCCTCTCTTGTTCCACGAAGATAAGACTCAAAATCCTTAACGGGAATAGGACCGGGATGCATGAAACGATGGCCGTACGTCATCTTTCCGCTACGGATATTACCCACTTCGAAGGAGACGATCTCTCCTCCGAAGAGCGCGACGATCCAGTGAATAGGTCTGGCAAAACGAATCGGAACGTCCGCCCATCTCATCGACTTCTGAAAGGGAATGGAGAGGATCCATCCAGGAAGAACAGATGAAAGGATCTCAAGGGTAGGCTTCCCTGACTCTTTTCTGACAGCGCAGGCGTACTCCCCCTTCTCTGTTTGCACGATCGTCAGGGATTCTACAGGGACGGACTGGCTCTTCGCGAAACCAATGGCTGCTTTGGTGGGGTTGCCTTTCGCATCGAAGGCGGCCTGCTTCGAAGGGCCTATTTTTCTTATCTCTTCGTCTCTCTGCTTTTCCGAGACCGATTGAATCACCAAGACAAGACGTCTTGGAGTTCCAAGAGTCCTTATTCCGCTGAAGTCGATCCGCTTGGCCTCCAACTCTCTTTTGGCGAGGATCTCCAGATCCTTCAGGGCTTGCGGGACAAAACCAGCTGGGATCTCCTCTGTCCCGATCTCTAAAAGGAGTTCCTTCATTTTCATAGGTCGTGATCCGTGTCCGTGTTTCCCCTCACCCCCTCCCTCTCCCCAGCGGGGAGAGGGGAAGGGTGAGGGGGCCACATTCTTACTTATTTTTCAACAGCGGGAACCCCATCTCTTCTCTCTGTTTGAGATACCCTTCTGCACAGAGTCTTGCCAAGGTCCTCACCCTCAGGATGTACCCGACCCTCTCGGTCACGCTAATTGCGCCCCGCGCATCAAGGAGGTTGAAGATATGGGAAGTTTTCAAGCAATAATCATAGGCCGGCAGGACAAGCCCTTTCCCTGCCATCTTCTTCGCCTCTCCCTCAAACATTTCAAACAGGCGGAAAAGCATCTCCACATCGGCTTCCTCGAAATTGTATCGGGAAAATTCCACCTCACCCCGGTGATGGACGTCGCCATATTTTATTCCCTTTGCCCATTCCAGGTCGTAGACATTATCCACCCCCTGCAGATACATGGCAATTCTTTCAATGCCGTACGTGATCTCTACCGGTATGGGACCCAGCTCAATGCCACCTGCCTGCTGAAAATAAGTGAACTGGGTGATCTCCATCCCATCCAACCAGACTTCCCACCCTAAACCCCATGCACCCAGCGTGGGAGATTCCCAATCATCCTCGACGAACCGGATATCGTGATCAAGGGGATCGATCCCAAAAGACTTTAAGCTCTTGAGATAGATTTCCTGAATATCAAGAGGAGAAGGCTTCATGATAACCTGGTATTGATAATAGTGCTGAAGCCGATTTGGATTCTCGCCATACCGGCCGTCGGTCGGGCGTCGAGAGGGCTCAA
The DNA here is from genome assembly GCA_002311635.1 of Syntrophaceae bacterium UBA1163. Taxonomy (GTDB): domain Bacteria; phylum Desulfobacterota; class BSN033; order BSN033; family UBA1163; genus UBA1163. The sequence goes on along the minus strand of DBZJ01000029.1, from coordinate 26,985 downwards.
CGTAGGCCACTCTCCAAGGCTCGGGACCTAATGACCTGAGAAAGGTAGCGGGGTGGAACGTTCCGGCACCCACCTCCGTATCATACGGTTGTTGAATCACACACCCCTGATCCGCCCAGAATCGCTCCAATGCGAAAATCAGCTCCTGGAAATTCATTGTTTCCCCACTAACTCACAAAGCCAGGTTTTCAAAGTGATTTAGGTGAGGATGGACAGGATGTAGTCCCCCTCACCCTGCCCTCTCCCGCCCGGGGAGAGGGAGATGCTCGAGTTATTTCCTGAGCAATGAAGAAGGGATTAGCACTTTTAACTCTTGGATGTCAACCTACAAACAAGTTCCCTTCCCTCTCACCCTGTCCCTCTCCCGCCAGGGGAGAGGGGAATGAAGCTATTGAGATGTATTGGGATACTGTTTATCGCCTTTAACGACTTCAACTCCTTCCCCAGTTGATAACTGATAAATTTAGGGAGAAGCTCTCGACTTTCAGATAGCGCCTGAAGGGTAAACCTCAGCCTCTCAACCTTGGACAATTCCGTCTGAGAGATTTTCTCTATTAATCTGGCTGTCCCCAAGGAAAGAGGGATAAGATTGTTCCGCATCTTCGAGCATTGTTCACATATCAAAGCCCCTCTCTCAAGCGAGAAAAAGACGACGGGAATTTCCTTTAAATCCTCCCAGTCTCTCTTACAGAGATTACATCTCCTCATATTGGGCCGATAACCAAAGAGAGAGAGCATCCGGATTTCAAATATCCTCAATTGCTCCTCCTGCAGGTTCGCCTCTTCCAGACTCGATAAGGAGGAAAGAAGAACCTCGAACGCTTCTCGATTCGCTTCCCGCTCTCCAGCCATCTCATTCACCAGCTCCAGATAATAGTTCCCATAAACGATCTTCTTGAACTCCTCTTTGATCTTCGGAAAAGAATGGAGGATATCGCAGCCCTCAGCCCTCACCAACCCCAGCCCCTCCTTATCGAAAAAGATTAGACGGAGATGAGAAAAGAGGCCAAGGGCGTTTTGAAATCGCTTCCTGCTCCTCCTCGCCCCCTTGGCTATTCCCTTCAGCTTTCCAAAATCCTTGGTGAAGAAGGTGATGATTTTATCCGACTCACCGTAGTTGAGGGAACGAGTGACGATGGCATTGGTCGTGAAGAGAGGCATAGGCAACAGAAATAAAATCCCAAACCCCAATATTCAAATTCCAAATGATTTCCAAATCCAAAGATATCTAAGAATTTGCCCTCACCCTTCTCCTCCCCCCACCGGGGAGAGGGAGGGGGCGAGGGGGGCTTGTCTGGAAATTCTTACTTTGAAGGTGGTCCCTTTCCCCGTGCAGGGACAGAGGGCTCCTGCATCTTAATCACTTCTGCCCCACGCGGAACGATAAATTGGAAAAGAGAGTCCGAGAGTCCAACGTTCGTTTTGATATTCATAAAACGGGTTCGGGTTACATTTCCCAACCCATCCAGGACATCGGCTTGAAGGACGGTAAAGGTCCCTTTATCAACCGTCAAAATCAACTTCGAAAAAGTGGCCAAGGGTTCCTTCGGGGTTAACTCAACGACATAAGTCTCTACCTTCTGAGAAACGGATTCCTTCAGGTTGAGGAAGCTGAAATCCCGGCTGAGATCTCCTTCTCCTGCCAGGAAAGCCAGTGGGGTTCTCTCTTTAAGAACGCTTGAAAGATTGGAAGTAAGCACTTGCTTTTCATCTGGTTGATAGAACCAGAGGGTATGTCCGTCCGAAATAAGCTTCTGATGAGGAGTCGTATAATCCCACCGCATCATCCCCTTCTTTTTAAGATAGACTTTCCCTTCTCCCCGGTTGGGTTGTTTCATCCCTTTGCCGATATAGTCCTGAATAAAATTAGCTTCGATGTCGTTTGTCTTCTCATACCGGTTCTGGATTTCCGTCAGTACCTCCTGACCGGTGATGCAAAAAGCCGCCGGATTGAAGGACAGATGGAATAACATCGACGCAGAAAAGACCAGCAGAGATATTTTCTTCATTCCGGTAACCCTCTTCGTAACGGTGAACAATAATTAAGAGTTAAGGATTGAGAATTATGGATTAGGAACCTTCAATTAATTCTAAACTCTAAACTCATAATTCATAACTCATAATTCTTAATTCTTTCATCGTTCACGGTTCAATCTTTTTCACCAGGACCTCTCTGGGTTTGACCCCGTCGGAGGGTCCCACGACCCCTTCTGCCTCCATCTTTTCGACGATGCGGGCCGCACGGTTATAACCGATCCGAAATCTTCTTTGGATGAGGGAGATGGAGGCCTGTCCGATCTCCGCGATGAAGGCGACGGCCTCATCATATTTCTCGTCGTATTCGTCCTCTTCTCCTCCCACCGCCTCTTTTTCCTTTTTCACCTCGGCGAGGATCGAGGGATCTAAATAGGAAGGCTTCCCCTGTTTTTTCAGGAATTCGACAATCCGCTGGATCTCGGCGCTGGAGACGAAGGCGCCGTGAAGACGAGTCAGTTTCGAACTGCCCGGCGGGAGAAAGAGCATATCGCCGGCTCCCAGAAGGTGCTCCGCACCGATGGTATCCAGGATGGTTCGGGAATCCACCTTGGAGGTGACCTGGAAGGAAATGCGCGCAGGAAAATTCGCTTTAATGATCCCGGTAAGCACATCGACAGAAGGCCTTTGGGTCGCTAACAGGAGATGGATGCCCACCGCCCGTGCCATCTGAGCGAGTCGTGTGATTGATTCCTCCACATCCTTTGATGAGATCATCATCAAATCCGCCAATTCGTCAATCACCACCACGATGTAGGGGATCCTTTCCATAGGCTCCACTACCTTTTCTTCATCTCCTTCTAAAACATCTCCCCTCCGCTTATAGACCTTCCCTTTCTCTTTCAGCTCCTTCTCCATCCGCTGATGGTAGTGCTCAATATTCCTGACCCCCTTTTCAGCCAAAACCGTATACCTCCGCTCCATCTCTTCTACCAGCCATCGAAGGGCTGCCGCTGCTTTCTTGGGGTGGGTCACAACCGGAAGGAGCAAATGCGGGATCCCCTCGTAATCGGAGAGCTCCAGCATCTTCGGGTCGATCATCAGAAATCGAACCTCTTCCGGGGTGGCTTTGAAGAGGATGCTGCAGACCATCGCATTGATGGAAACGCTCTTCCCGGAACCTGTTGACCCGGCTACCAGGAGATGGGGCATCCTTGCAAGATCCACGACAAAGGGGTCTCCGGAGATATCTTTTCCGAGCCCGAAAGAGAGTTTCGATTTGAACGTTCGAAAGGGGTCGGAATCGATGATCTCCTTGAGATAAACGGTCTCTCTGTTTGTGTTTGGGACTTCGATCCCCACGACCGATTTGCCGGGGATAGGAGCGACGATGCGTATGGACAGAGCGCTTAACGCCAGGGCCAAGTCGTCTGCCAAGTTGACAATCCGGCTGACTTTCACTCCAGGAGCTGGCTCGAATTCATAGACGGTGATCACAGGGCCGGGCCTGACTTCAACTACTTTCCCCTCCACGCCATAATCCAGAAGTTTCTTCTCCAAGATACGGGAGTTCATAATCAAGCTCTCCCGGTCGATCTTCTGTCTTTTCTCCATCTCGGCCTCAAGCAAAGAGATAGGAGGAAGCTGGAAGGTTTTTGAGGACTCTAAGAATTCGAACGCCTCCTGCTTCGGCACCTCTTCTTTTTTCGGAGGAGGAGATGGCTTTTCTATGACGACGGCAGGGAGGGTCTCCTTTGCTTCTGGTTTCTCCTGCTTCTGCTTCAGCAATTTCTTTTCCCTCTCCGCCCTCTCTTTTCTAACCATTTTAAGCGTACTGATCTTCTCAATCAGTTTTTGAACAGCCGCTCCCAGATGCCGGACGAGAGAGATGAAGGAGATCCCCGTCCCCAGGACGAATGAAAGAACTAAAATCATCAACAAAAGGACGGTCGTCCCCGGACGATTGAAATACCGGACGAGAATTCTTAAAAAAATCTCTCCGATAAACCCGCCCATTAAGAGGTCCTGATTGTACATGCGGATGGGGTTCAACCACAAACCAAAGAAGGAAGAAACGGCGATGAGGAGCACCGCCCAGCTGGCTATCTTCAGAGATAGGTATTCCCACTCCCACCCGAAGATGAAACTGAAGGCAAAAATAACGAGGGCAAAAGAGATCAGAAAAGAAGGAAAACCGAACCCTTGGAAGAGAAGGCCCGAGAGATAAGCGCCTACGATTCCCATCCAATTATGAACTTCCTTGACCCTTGAGGAGGTGTAGGAAAAGAAAGAGGGATCCGTAGGATGATAAGAGACCAAACTTAGAAACAGGAAGACCGCCACGGCGATCAGCAAGATCCCTGTGATTTCATGCTTTAATTTCTCCTTGACGGAATCCTCCATCTCGGTTTCTCCTCGGTCAAAGCATCTCGCAAGAGGGGGCTATTAAGGAGTCGTCATTTCTGAGCGATCGCTCTAAAATTCCTGGAGATGGTCTCTCTCACCTTCTTCATCAACAACTCTCTATCCTTCAAAGCATAGCTTTCCGTTTCGATGGGATGGTCCACCAAGATTTGAATCTCTCCCGAGGTGGCGGTCAATTTATCCTTTGGCATGATGTCCCGGCTCCCGCTGATCGCAACGGGAACGATAGGAACCTTTGATTTAATCGCCAGGGTGAACCCTCCTTTTTTGAAGGGTTGGATCGAACCGTCCGGACTTCTCGAGCCCTCAGGGAAGATGACCACCGACATTCCATCTCGAATCTTCTGAGCTGCCTCGTTCATAGCCTCCACGGTATCCCGGGTCCCTCCTCGATCGATACTAATGTAGCCTACGGCGGCCATTGCCCAACCGAAAAAGGGAATGGAGAAGAGCTCCTTCTTAGCCAACCACTTAAATTGATAAGAAAGATGCCCCAGCAAGGCGAAGATATCATAACTCCCCTGGTGGTTTGACATAAAGATATAGGGACCTTTTCCATCCAGATGCTCCATCCCTTTTATCTTGACCTTCACCCGGTTGGCCAGGAGAGCCACTTTCCCCCAGAGCTTTGCGTAATAATGACCCACCGTTCCCCTCCGGTCAAAGGGGTAGGTGATGAGGGTAAAGACCCCCAGGATCAATGTGGCGACCACAATACAAGACCAGACAAAGATTGTACGGATCATAAAACCGTCAACCAACCACCCCTCTCCTCTCCCCGCTCGGGAGAGGATTAAGGTGAGGGGAATTAATTTCCCCCCCTATTATACTTTTTTGAATTATTTCACAGACCCCTTCAATATTATTCAGAATCTCTCTATCACTAAACCTTAGTATTTTTATTCCTAACCTGAATAATTCTTCTGTCCTTACTTCATCCTTCTGTTTAACCCCATTCTCACAATGTTGTCCGCCGTCAGCTTCTATTCCAAGACCATGTTCAGGAGAATAAAAATCCAATATGTACTTACCAACAGGAAACTGCCTCCTAAATTTTACCCCAACCAGTTGGCGGTTTCGCAATATGCCCCAAAGTTTCTTTTCAGCATCTGTTTGGTCTCTTCTTAATGCCCTGCTTCTTTGGATGTTTCCCCGTTTCATTTTCTTGCCCCCCTCGCCCCTGTCCTCTCCCCGCTGGGTAGAGGGAGAGAGGGTTTCATGACCATATAGAACATAGGAGGGCATCATTATATCTTCTTTTCTAATTCGGTAAGAATGGCCTCCACTTCCTCTTTAATTTTTTCGTCGATGTCATAGGGAGATTTCCCCTCCCGGTCCGCCTGAAGAATTTTAGGATTGAAACTCATGTGGCCTAAGACCGGGAAATCGGAGAGTTGTTCTTCAATGAGTCGCCTATCCTCGTCAGAGGTAACCTTATTTCCGACAATCATCGTGTTTTTAATCTTCAAATCCTCACCCAATTTCTTGATCTGTCTTGCCGTATTCATGGCCCTCTGTCCCGGTTCCACAACGATGACGAGGGCGTCCACGTAACCGGTGCTCCCTCTTCCAAGGTGCTCCAAACCTGCTTCCATGTCTATGATCAGGGCTTCATCCCGCTGGACCAGAAGATGACGTACCAGATTTTTCAGGAGAACATTTTCAGGGCAAAAGCATCCTCCACCTCCCTGGGGGATACAGCCTAAAAGAAGGAGTTTGACTCCTTGATAACTCACTCCCATTTCATCGGGGATATCATCCACTTTGGGGTTAAGTTTGAACATCGTCCCGTAACTCCCTTTCTTTGCACCGGTCCTCTCCTCAATCATTGAAGTCATCGAGGCAATGGGGGAGAGTTTGGCGAGAGCCTCTTTGGGAAGGCCGATGGCCGAAGCTAAGTTGGAATCGGGGTCGGCATCAATGGCAAGAACCTTACGGCCCCGATGTGCCAAGATTCTTGCCATGACTCCCGCGAGCGTCGTCTTTCCAACTCCACCCTTCCCTGAAATGGCGATCTTCATTTTGTCCTCCGGCACTTATCATAATCAAAAAATGATCAAATGTCTATTATAGCGAATCGCCGGAGGCGCACTGATGCCCCTTGAGCTCATCGAGCAGGTTAAAGATGTGAATATCTTTTTCGGTGAGGGGTATAGCTTATCCGAGTCCAAGGCCATGGGGATTTCTCACCCTATTTGGGGTCATAAAGTGGGCAGCATCGGGGTCCCCGTACCGGATAATGATGTGCGCCTGGTCAGCATCAAGGATGGGGCAACGGATGTGAAGTGAAACTTCTGAGGTCAAACAATCTTACTCCCCACGGCCAGGCATTCCGCCGCCTCTTTGGCCATGGTGTCAAGAAGCTCCTTGCAGCTTAAGACTCCTTTGATCAAACCTATGGATTGACCCACCATCAGCGGCGCACGTTCAACATCTCCCTTCTCCCAAGCTTCTTTGATTCGCTCCCCGGAAAGGAGGGGAATAAGTTCCTGCAGCCCGCCCCCCCGAGCCTCCATGGCCACGATTTCTTCGACCACTTTATTTTTCAAGGCCCTCCCCTGGAGGCCAATCGATTTCCCGAAGATCGTGGTTTCGAATTCCTGTCTCCGGATCAGCTCCTGCTTGATGTTTTCGTGCACGGCGCATTCCCGGGTGGCGATGAATCGGCTGGCCATCATGACCCCTTGGGCTCCCAGCATAAAAGCTGCGGCCATGGTGCGCCCGTCAGCAATCCCTCCCACCGCGACCACCGGAATCTTCACGGATTCGACAATGCGGGGCGTCAGGACCATCGTCGTCACGTCATCGCTGAGGGGATGCCCTCCTTCCTCTATGCCAGCGGCATAAATTCCATCATATCCCGACTTCTCGGCGTGAACGGCATGGCGTACAGACCCTACCTTATGGAAAAGCTTCACCCCTGCCTTCTTGAGCATCTCAACAGCTCCTTTTCCGGCAGCTTTATCTAGGGGAGCGCCGGAGACTTCGATCCCGGCTATCCTTTCCTCTCCGCAAACCCTTAGGTACATCTGATGATGTTCGGCCGTAATTCGTATAGAAGGAAGCATTGTGATGTTGACCATAAACGGCTTATCCGTAAGCTTTCGAGTTTCGCGGATGGCCTGACGGAATTCTCCTTCGGTCTCATAGTTGCCAGCCGTGAGGTTTCCCATCCCGCCGGCGTTGGAAATAGCAGCGCACAAAGGCGGTTTACATAACCACATCATCCCTCCGCAGATGATCGGGTAATTTATGCCAAACATTTCAGTAATCGCAGTCTTGAACATAAATTCCTCCTAAGGTGGTTTTCGGGGTGTGAGCGATTGAATTCCCCGGCATAGCCTGTTTTTTTTGCGTCGATTCTCACCCGTTGTCTCATATGAAGAACACTGCCGGGAGGGATCGTTAACGTAAAAGAACGATGTTGAGCATGAGTTGAAGATATTCTTGCGAGTTTTCGTTCTATGCTTTCTCTTAGCACAAAAGGGTTGAGAGGTTCAAGCAGTTTGGTAAGAGTTTGTTAATCCCTTTTTATTCAGACACACGGTAACATTCAATTTGAGGCAATTTGCTGCGCAAAGACAAATTGACAAAGGGGTGCTCATCATCAATAATAATAACTCTTAAATAGGAAAAGGAAATGAAGCTCAATAAGAAGGCCTTGGCGACTCTCAGCGCTGGGCATCTCGTCACCGATGTCAACCAGGGTGCCTTGCCTGCCCTGCTCCCTTTTTTTAAAGAGGCTCTGAACCTCTCCTACACGATGTCGGGCGTCATCGTTCTGTCTTCGAATCTGACCTCTTCGATTATCCAGCCTGCATTTGGACACCTCTCCGACAGACGACCTATCGGATGGCTTATCCCCTTGGCTCCTTTCATTGCCTGTTTGGGGTTGTCCATCAGTGGACTCGTTTCTCATTACTCTTTGCTTCTCCTGTGCGTCGTTCTGACTGGCATTGGGATTGCGAGTTTCCACCCGGAAGGATTCAAGACGGCCTACTTTTTCACGGGAGATAAGAAAGTCACAGGCATGTCCATTTTTGCGGTAGGCGGAAACCTGGGGATCGCCATTGGCCCCATGGTCGCGATGACACTCGTTACCTCCTTCGGCCTCAAGGGGACGATGGGTTTGATCGCACCCGGAATTCTGATTGGGATCATCCTGCTTTTCAACATGTCCATGTTTTCTACGACGGTCGAGTCCGCCCACAAAGAAGCGAAGGAGGAGATGAGAAAACCTCTTACAAGAGACCAAAAGAGGTCGTTCTCCCTTCTCGTCAGCGTCGCCACGTTAAGGGCATGGACGCAGTTTGGAATGGCGACCTACATCCCGTTTTATTACATCAATTATTTGAAGGGAAATCCGATGCACGCTGGGAAACTGGTTTCAACCTTTCTGCTCGCAGGGGCTATGGGGACGCTCCTCGGCGCTCCGCTGGCGGACCGGTGGGGCCATAAGAAATTCCTATCGACCACGCTGGCCCTGTCCTGTCCTCTTCTTCTTCTCTTCTATCGAAGCAGTGGTCCAATGACTTTCGTCTTTCTTGCAATTTCAGGGATGGTGTTAATCTCCACGTTTGCCCTGACGACGGTGATGGGCCAAGCACTCCTCCCTCAAAATCTGGGGATGGCATCAGGCATGATGGTTGGGTTTACCATGAGCGCGGGTGGACTTGGAGTGACCCTACTGGGAATGATCGCTGATACCTGGGGTGTACCGATGGCCGTAAAATCGATCTTTGCGTTGCCTCTGATTGCATTTGTTCTAAGCTTGTTGGTAAAGTATCCTCTCGAAGAGTCGACTCTACGACTTGAGAAAACATGACGGGTGAGCGATGAACACAATTCTGGTAACGGGTGGGGCGGGGTTTATCGGTTCGCACCTTTGTGAACGTCTTTTAGGCGATGGGATTAAAGTCATCGGTCTGGACAACTTTGATACATTTTATGACCCCACCATAAAATTCAAAAATGCCGAGGCGATCGCAAGGAGATTTCCGGATCTCTTTGACCTCGTCACAGGCGATATCCGAAACCCGATACAGGTAAAGGGGATCCTCCAAAAAAACAAGGTCGATGTCGTCGTCCACCTGGCTGCCAGGGCCGGGGTGAGGCCCTCCATTGCCGAGCCTCTTCTCTATCAGGATGTAAACATTCGCGGGACAATCGTCCTTCTGGAAGCCTGTAAAGAGCACGGAGTCGAAAACTTTATCTTCGCCTCCTCTTCCTCGGTCTACGGAGAGAACCAAAGAATCCCTTTCTCAGAAAAGGACCTTGACATCCAACCCATCTCGCCTTACGGAGCCACCAAACGGGCAGGCGAGCTTCTCTGCTATTCTTACCACCACCTTTATCGGATGAATACCGCCTGCCTCCGGATCTTCACCGCCTATGGTCCAAGGCAGAGGCCGGAGATGGCGATCCATAAATTCACCCGTCTGATTGACCGGGGTGAAAAAATTCCAATGTTTGGAGACGGCTCTTCACGGAGGGATTACACGTATATCGACGACTTGATCGATGGAATCCTCGGCGTCATCGCTTACCATAAAGAGTTTGAGATTTATAATCTCGGAGAATCCCAGACCACTTCTTTAAGAGAGTTGATCCGCTTGATCGAGGAGGCTTTGGGCAAGAAGGCGAACATCGAGACGATGGACTTCCAGCCGGGCGATGTCTCCGTGACCTACGCGAACATCACGAAGGCGAAACGAAGGCTGAAATACCACCCTCAGGTAAAGATGAGGGAGGGTATCCAGCGTTTCGTGGAATGGTACAAGAAAGCCCAGGATTGACTGCATACCGCGGCGCGGACAACCACCCTTCTTGCAGTTTCTCCTAACCGTAATTATCTTTTAATAAAGAAAGATTCGAAGAGTCAAGCAGGAGGCGGATGAGTTATGATTTTTGCTATTATATCGATATGGGTTCTTATTATCGTCGCGTTTGGGATTTATTGGCATGCCCTCAGGATTTCTCAGAAATTGGCACAATGTCTAACACTTCTTGAGAAGATTCTCGAAGGAAAAAAAGGTTAGCTCCAACCTTGTCGTTCAATCGGTAAAACAGCGAGATACCAAACCGGTCTCCCACCATATCGGCTCCCCTATTTCCCGAAGAAGCTCCAATTATCTACGTACCATGAACCGAACACTCCTCGGTCCAATAGGGCTGGATGCCGTAATATCCGTAGATATGGGTCTCAAATCGAGGGTTATCAATCCTTGTCGCGTCAAACAAGGGAGCAGCCTCCAGCTCTGCCCTGGTACTATTAAGCACAATGTCGAGCTTTCCGGATTGCGTTTCTGAGATCTCCAGAGCGGTCATAGGGACAGGGATAAGCCGGCCACGAGAGCTCCCAATGTTAATAACCGCAAACGCATCGTCATAGTTCCTCTCGTTCAACATGATGTTCCTGACCGACCCAAGGATGTCGCCGTCCGGACTCTCTACCGGAACCCCAAACATATCAAAGGTGATAAACCCATTTTTTCCCAGGGAGCATGTCTCATATGAGTTAACCACAACGTAACCAGCGGACAAAAGCGAACCGATTGCCAGAGCGTCCCTTTGAGCTCCAACCATTTCCAGTTTGGGTCCCTGCATGGGAACCGATTTTTCATTCGCCATAACGATGGAGCCAAAAGCTAACATTGATAAAAAAGCAACGACCGTGAACAAAACCATTCCTTTCATCCTATTCACCCTCTTTCTTGGTCTTTCAGTTTATATATGGGTATGGAATCCAATATTGTCAAGCTTATCACGCTTTCAAGAAAGTGCTCGACGCGACACGGGGGGGGCTATGGTGTTTTGGAAAAGGTTCCAGAAGAGTGTTTACGGATCACTACCTCACAAAAATACGACGGATATTTTGATAAAGCGGTCGCAGCCGGCTGTACATCTTAAGATAGACCTGATGGTAGAGCTCTTCGTAGACCGCATGAGCCTTCGGGTCGGGCTCGAAGCTCTGGCCCTTGTGCGCCATCTCGGCTGCAGCAGCCTTGAAATCGGGGTGAACCTTAACACCCACTGCGGCATCCATGGCCGCTCCCAGTCCTGAAGCTTCGTAAAGATGCGGCCGGGCAGCGGTCATACCGAAGACATCCGCAGTCAGCTGCATAGCGGCATTGCTCTGGCTGCCTCCGCCGGCGACCCTCAGGTCCGTAACAGGAACGCCGCTCCGCTTTTCGGTGCGTTCCTTTCCCTCTCTTAGAGCATAGGCCAGCCCTTCCAGAATCGCGCGGTAAACGTGAGCCCGGGTGTGCACCTCACTAAACCCGATAATGGCCCCACGCGCCTCAGGTCCGGGATGGCGCAGCCCCGGAGACCAATATGGCTGCAGCACCAGTCCTTGCGAACCTGCCGGCACAGCTTTCACTAAGTCGTCAAATAATACCTCCGGTTCTACACCTCGTTCAGTGGCGATGTTTACCTCGGACAGTCCAAACTCACGCTTGAACCAGCTTATCATCCAATACCCGCGATAGATCTCGATTTCCAGGTTATAGAGCCCTGGCTCCGCCGCGGGGTAAGGTGGGATGAGCCGGATCACTTCGATATATTTGCTGTGGGTGGTGTTGATCGATGCGGTGGTACCATAACTCAGGCAGGCAACGTTCGGCTCCAGCGCCCCTGACCCGAGCACTTCGCAGGCTTTATCGGCAGCGGCGGCTATTAGCGGCAACCCTTCCGGGATGCCGGTGGCTTCCGATGCCTTCCGCGTTATCTGTCCTAGCAATTGTCCCTGAGGTATCAAATCAGGTAGCAAACTTGGGTCCATGGGTACGGCCTTCCACTTCCAGTCCCATTTGGCTGCCCAGCGGTGGCCCTTGTAGTCAAAGGGAATATAACCGACCTGGCAACCTACCGAGTCTACGAACCTACCTGTCAACAGGAACGTGAGATACCCGGAAAGCAGCAGATACTTATACGTCTTGCTCCATATCTCAGGCTGGTAAGTGCGTATCCAGTTCGCCTCGGCTTCTGCGCAGAGATAAGCCACGGTCTCTGCCGCTCCGATGATCGCAAACGCCAGGCCCCATAGCCCGCCCAGGCGGGGTAGTCCTTCGGTTCGGCGCTTGTCCAGCCAGATAATTGCCGGCCGGAGCGGATTCCCTTCTTGGTCAACGTTGATGACTGTAGCGCGCTGCGTCGTCAGCGCGACGGCAGCGATGCTGTCCTTCAAGACACCTGGCTGCTGCCATAAGCCCTGACAGGCATCACAGACGGCATCCCAGAAGACTTGCGGATTCTGCTCGGCCAGTCCAGGGGCATCTGAATAGTATGGCTCGATAGGCACGCGCTGCTTGGCAATCAACTTCCCTCGCGGATCGAATAGCAACGCGCGCACGCTCTGAGTGCCATTGTCGATTGCCAGCAAATTCTCAGCCATTTCTATCTCCTCGCCTATTATAGCGAACAGCTTATCAAACTCGTCAGTTCTTTAGCCCTCTGCCCTTTGTAAAATTTGACCTATGGAACATCAGTTCCCACCAAGGACGGGGCCGAAAAAGTTTTAGAGCGGAAACCTTGTAATAGATCACTAAGATCGATACAAAAGTATTGAGGGGTTCTGTTCACTTCCTCTATTTCAATAGGATAAAATATAAAAGACCGCATTCTAAAACTTTAGAGGTCACGCCCTTGCTGGGAACGAGAGACCAGTTTCACGTCTTTCCTAAAAAAACAAGTGCGCCCTCATTTCCTGAATCCCCATTGTTTCTTTTTCTGCTCCTCGGTCATATCGAGTGCCAGAGTTCCGCCCGGGTTCATGATCTGGTTCGGATCAAAGTGGTTGCGCAAGGCACGGATCACATCGACCCAGCCCTCGCCTACCTGTTCTTCGAACCACGGGGCGGTCTGCTTTCCGATCCCGTGATGGTGGCTCACTGCCGCACCTGCCTTCAGGATAGCCTCCAAAATGCCGTACTGTAGGGTGAGGTATTCGTTGATATCTTCGATCCTGGCGACGAAGATGAAATAAAGGTTAGCGCCCTGAGGATAGGCGTGCGACAGATGGGTCATACAAATGGTGTGTGGCCGGCGCTTCACAAAAGAGCGCACCTTTTCATGCACGTCAGCCATTTGTGACCAGGTGACCGCGCATTCCAGGGTATCGATCATAATGCCGTAGTCCATGAGATCCTCGCGCATGAAGGGATCCGTGAAGCGGCTCCTTTCCCATGCCTGCGCGACCCTGAAAGGTGTAAGCGTGAAGGCATGGTATCTCTTGCATATCTGTCTGACCTTCTTGGCTGCTAACTGGGTGAAGTCCAAATCGCCGTCTACAGTCCCCAGCAGCAAACAGCGCTGCATGGGCTGATAGTCGAGCCACCGCAGCAGCGTATCCGCAGGCGTCCCATGAACGTGGTATGTACGCATGGCCACATCCGTCTCTTCCTGATCGGAAAGGCGGAAAATCGAAGGATAACCGAATTCGGCCTGCATGATCTCACGGCAAGCGTTGCGGGCATCTTCCCAGTTCTTGAACAGGTAGCTGAAGCGCCGGGTATTTTCCGGAGTGTGGCGGCATACCTTCAGGGTGACGTTCATCAGGACGCCGAAGGTACCCTCGCTTCCGATCATGATTTGGTCGAAGTCAGGGCCGGTGGCGCTCCTGGGGTATTCTGGAGTTTTGAATGCGCCAATGGGAGTAACGTAATCCTGAGCGATCACCATGTCCTCAATCTTGCCGTAGTACGTGGAGTTCTGCCCGGCACCGCGCGTCACCACCCAGCCGCCTACGCTGGAATGGTCAAACGACTGGGGAAAATGTCCACAGGTATAGCGCCTTCGGGCTGCCAGCGTCTTCGGGGCATTGTTCAGGATGTGCTCCAACTCGGGCCCCCACATGCCGGCCTGAACGGTGATTGTCTGGTTGGCCTCATTGAACGCCACCACCTTATTCAAGTGGACGCTCATATCGAGGCTGACCCCTCCTTTGACAGCCTCTTTGCCGCGTGTGACAGAAGAACCACCCCCGTTCACATAGACAGGAATTCGATGTTCATGACAGTAGCCAACGATTGCTTCCAGATCCTGCCGACTGCGCGGGCAAAGAACCGCGTCGGCGATGTTTTCAACAACCCTGTGACGTAATCGCAGGGCATCGATCGTAGCTGCGCCAAAAGAGGCACGGGTGCGACTATAGGTATCCGTAAAAAGATTTTCGCTGCCAACAATCTGCCGCATTGCCTCAATATGCTCTTCCGCCAGCTTTGGAGGGATCTCAATATCGAAGGGCTCCGTACAAAGCGTAGGCTTCTTAAAATCTTCGTCGCTCATGCCGAGGCTCTCTTTTATCAGCCTGAAGAGACCGCGATTGGGATGCTTAAAGCCCCTCGCATCGCCGTATTTGATCAGGGTGCGAAAGGACCTCGGAGGAGCCTCTTGCTCGCACCATTGGGGGTAGAACTCGTCTTTGGCCATCCTCCCCTCCCGGAAGCAACCAGCTTCCTTTTGACCACTCACAGGCTATTATTAGCTTTGCCCTATCAAGGAACCGCAACTGTAAAACTTCAGAAATATTCTTGCCCGCGCGCCTGCCCGAATTCTTCACAGCTTCAAATGGGTTAGGGGGACTTTTCCGGCTCTACCCCGGCTTCGGGCTGTAATACGTTTGCCAGGTCTGCAGATACGCTGCTTCCTCTCGTTGCCAGCGCTCATCGCTCCATCCAAGTTCGTGCTGCACGATGGAACGGATGCGTCCGAGCACGTCACGGGCGCCACGGGGTAAAACCAGACCAAGGCGTACCCTTCGCAGAAGCAAATCGTCCAGGTGTTCCACGCCTTCCTCACGTGCCGCCCAGCGCAGTTCCGCCCATACGTTAGGAAGCTGCTCGATAGGCTCCAGCTCGCCTTGTTTAGCCGCCGTTAAAAGCCCGGCAGTCTCGTTTCCGTGGCGGCCTGCAAGGTAAGCAAGGCGGGAGGGCTCAAGAGAGAAAGACGAGAGGTCTGGCAGCGGATCGAAGATACGTTCGCGGGTAACGGTTTGCGGCTTATCAAGCCGTGCCAGTACCCTATCCATTGTCTGTCGTGACATCACGCGAAACGTGGTGTATTTGCCTCCGGTGATCGTGATCAGCCCGTCCTCTTCCCACAGGGCATGCGCGCGCGATTCTTTGGAGGGACTTGCTGCGCCGGTATGAATCACCGGGCGAAGGCCTGAGAAAGAAGACACGATATCCTTATCGCTTAAACCGAGGTTTGGAAACAGGAGCAAGAGCGCTTCCATCATGTAGCCAATCTCTCCCTCGCTGGCGAAAGGTTCAAGGTATTTCCTATCAAGAGCAGGATCGTGGTCAATATCGGTGGTTCCGACAATGGTCGCTCCTTCCCATGGAATGACGAACATGGCACGGCCGTCGCGGGGGTGAAACAGAGTCAGCGCCTGGTTGACAGGGAGCCTGGCTCGGCTGAATACCAGATGGCTGCCTCGCAGCCTGCGCAATCGGGCAGGTTGTCCTAGCTGGTTGCGAACCTCGTCAGACCAGGCCCCGGAAGCATTGACCACCACTTTCGCCTTCGCCTCAGCCGTACGGCCATCAGGAGATAAACCATCTTTCAGCAGCGCGCCGCAAACCTGGCCGTCGCCGGTCCGCAATAACCTCTCCGCCCTGGTGTAGCTCAGCGCCGCACCACCTGACTGAACTGCTTCGCGCAAGATCCGCAACAGGAGACGCGCATCATCCATCACAGCGTCGTAGTACTGGAAACCTCCGATGAGTCCCTCTGCATTCAGAAACGGGCAGGCTTCCAGCAGTCTAGCGGGACTGCACTTGCAGTGGTTCCACTTCGGCGCCAGCAGATCGTAAATCATCACGCCTAAACCGAGCTTCCAGGAAGGGAAATGATACCGCTCAAAGTTCGGCAGCAGGAACCTGAGGGGAGTGACCAGATTCGGCGCTTCACGCAGCATCCACTCCCGCTCGCGTACGGATTCCTTGGTGACATTTATCTGTTTGTTGCGCAGGTAGCGAAAGCCGCCGTGAATCAGTTTGGATGAACGGCTGGAAGTGCCAGAGGCGAAGTCGTTTGCTTCGACGAGCAGAGTCTTCAGCCTTGCCGCCACTGCCTGGCGGAGTACCCCGGCACCGGTGATTCCACCTCCAATGATGATCAGATCCCACGGTTGATCGATCGCCGACCAGATGTGGTCGCGCCAGTCTTTACGCCACATCGAAGACTCCTTTCAGAAGAAGCACTACCTTGGGTTCCGAATCAACCTAAATGCGGGACTCCTCGGTATCCGCCCCTAATACAAACTCATTTTATAAATTGACATGCGCCCCCTCACCCCGCCCTCTCCCCTAAGGGGAGAGGGGAAGGGTGAGGGGGAATCTAGACAAATGTCAAAACTGTTTCTGAATAGGTGTTGGATCATAATTTCAGCATATTCCTATAGACGCAGATTGTCAATTGGTAGGTTACAAGAATTATGGTTCATGCCTTCGCTTGGGTCAGTGACTTTATCCCTTCGACCATCGCTTGAAATGTTGTACTGTGTACCGGGACTTAAAAGTTAAGGGGCTATTTGTCACACCTTGAGTAAGAGGGGACTTTCAGTAGAAATGATGTATAACCATTAAGTGGGAACGAATGGGCAAAAGCGATTAGGTAACTCCACAAAACCAATCTTTACCCGTCTATGCCTCCTCCAGCTTTTTGAAGATTATCAAGAAACTGAAACGGAATTTGATAACCCAATTGTTGAGCCTTGATAACATCTAACAATGATTTATCATAATCCTCCACAAGAAAATAAACAATGGCCCGGTAAAAGTAAGCTTCAGCCAACCTTGGATCTATTTCGATACTCTTATTAAAATCGGAGATAGCCTCATCATATTGCCACATTTTTGTATAAGCCCACCCCCGGTTGTTATAGGCCTGAGCAAGCCGTGGGTCTATTTCGAGGGCCTTGCTGAGGTCTGAGATAGCTTGGTCATATTGGGCCGTATATAAGTAGGCCGCTCCTCGGTTGTTGTAGGCAGGAGCAAGCCGAGGATTGATCTCAATGGCCTTGCTGAATTCTGAGATAGCTTGATCATATTGCCCTATTTCGCAATAGGCAAAACCCCGATTGTTGTAAATCTCAGCATCTTTTGATTTCAATTGCCTTTGTTGTGTAGTCGCACATGAGAATAGGGTTGAGCAAGCGATGATAAGGATTACTCGGATTGGATTGTTTATGTTATTTCTCAACGGATGCCTCCTCAAGAAACGAAAAATCTGAAACTGTCGATTAGGATTTAGATATATTTACCTCTTGATTAGCTACAGAGAGCAATTTCAGTACCAAACTTTCATTGTCATCATAAGGCATTAAGATTATATTACTTCCTGACAATACCCATATTTTAGCGAGACGTTGAAAGTGGAAGAGGTCTTCCCAAATGTTCTAAATGATTTCCCTTGAATGTGAAAACTTCCTCCAATATGACGGAGCATTCTTTCGAGAGAAGCTGAATTCTAGAAAACTGAGTACCTAATTTTGACCGCCTCCAAAACTCTAAAGCCAGGAGTGACAGATGGCTTTTTGGAAGCAAACTCAAAAAAGTTTTTGGTCCATGGTTACAACTCTTTAGACAAGTCAAAAGAAGCGGAGAGGAGATAGGGCCATTTCTGCCTAATCTTTGGGCAGCCTCCGGCCATGTCGAATTGTCGTCCAATTGACAATTTTTTGATCTTGTCTAGCAAATTGAACCCCTTCTGTCTTACAAAGGCTTACGGGATTTTCCAACATTTTACCTTAGATTTCCAGTAGATTCAGTCCGAGGAACCATTCGATTTTATTGGATTCCAGCTCCTTGGCACTCATTTTGCTCATCTAGAGAAGTATTTACCCAATACAGAGGACTTTCAAAATGTTTCGAACCATCAGGTTCAAGCTCACTGTTTTCGTGTTCCTCCTTCTCATCTTCACCACTTTTGTATCCTTTCTTGCCACGGTCAAGATTTCGAACCGGGTCATTCTCAACGAGATTATTAAAAGGGCAGAATCTTTATGTAAGAGTTCTGCAGCGGGTGCAGCCTATAGCCTGATCTCCGGCGATGCCTTGGGGATAGATCACCTTGTTTTTAAGGGAAAGGAATCGAACAGGGATGTGGAATACATGGCCGTGATTGACACCAAGATGAGTGTGATGGCCCACAGTGATATCAGAAAGAGAGGAGAGATTCTAAAAGGCAATGAAGGAAATTTGTTCAAGAAGAATGGGGACGGGACGATCGTAAGAGAAATCTCGCTTTCCTCCGGCAAATCTTTTGAGGTCTCTACCCCTATTGTCTTCAAGAATAAGGTGTTGGGGACGGTGATCGTAGGAGTGAACCAATCGGTCCTTTTGGAGGCTCAACGCTTAGCCCGTCATCGAATTCTTGTAATACTAACCGTCATCCTGTTCGTGGGTTTGATCGGCATTTTAGGATTATCGCTTTTCATTACGAGACCTATCCGGGAGCTTTCCGCGGGTGTGGCGGACCTCAAGGAAGGCAAAAGAACGAGGCCTCTCAAGGTTTATTCAAAGGACGAGCTTGGAAAATTGACAGAAAGCTTCAATGAGATGAGCGCGTTGATTACAAATCAGAAAAGGGATCTATCCAGGTATACTCAAGAGCTGGAGGAGGCCTATACCTCTATCCTCAGAATCCTAGCCACGGCCATTGATGCCCGGGACTCCTATACGCTCGGCCACTCGGCGAGGGTGGCTCTGCACTCTTTAATGATCGGCCAAGAGATCGGTCTCAAAGAAAATGAACTTGAGGAACTTGAAATCGCTTCTCTTTTTCATGACGTGGGAAAGCTCAAAACCCCGGATGCCATCCTGTTTAAAAACAGGTCCCTGAACTCCATGGAGTATGACGAGATGAGGCATCACCCGGAGGATGGCGCGGAAATCCTGAACAAGGTAAAACCGCTCCAGAAATATGTCGAACCGGTCAAGCACCATCATGAGTATTACAACGGAAAAGGCTACCCGGACGGGTTGAATGGAGACGATATCCCTCTCTATGCGGCCATCATCTCCATAGCCGATACCTACGATGCCATGACTTCAACAAGACCCTACAGGAAGGCCTTGTCAAAGGAAGAAGCCTGCAGAGAACTGGAGAAGGGTGCAGGAAAACAGTTTCACCCTGAATTGGTCAAGGCTTTCTTAAGGGCGGTGAAGGATCGGGGACAACCGTCGTTTCATCCCTATCT
Source organism: Syntrophaceae bacterium UBA1163 (assembly GCA_002311635.1). Classification (GTDB taxonomy): domain Bacteria; phylum Desulfobacterota; class BSN033; order BSN033; family UBA1163; genus UBA1163. The sequence goes on along the minus strand of DBZJ01000029.1, from coordinate 7,382 downwards.
CGCGAAGGTCATATGACAAGAGATTTGCCAAAAAAAGCAGTCCTTTGCCTGTGGATTTTCTTATCTCTGACCCTTTCTTCCTGCAGCTGGTCGAAGAGAGAGCAGACTCAGAGGCCGATGGACCATGCGGCCGGCCAGGCCCAGATGGAGCTCGAGGCAGGAAAATTCCAAAGGGCCATCGATATCTACGAGGAGCTCCATCAAAAATATCCTCAGGATCCCGCTGTGCAGAGCGGCTATATCCGGACGCTGGAGTCGATTAGGAACAGCGGTGACCGGGCCTTTGAAAAAAAAGATTTCAAAATGGCCGAAGATATTTATGAGATTCTGGCGAAGAATTGGTCCCGGTTCGCGGATCTCGGTCCGTCCCTCTCATTTAACAGAAGCTATCTTGAAAAAAAGGCCAAAACCAGCACGTGCCTTCTCGTAAGAGGACAGGTCTCGTCCTACCTCAAGGCAGGAGATTTCCAAAGGGCCATCGATCTTTGGAAAGAGATCCATCAAAAATATTCTCGGGATCTCAGCGTGCGAAGCGAGTATATCCAAACACTGGAAACGGTTAAGAGTAACGGAGATCGGGCCTTTGAAAGAGGTGATTTCGCCCTGGCTGGATCGGTTTATGAGTTATTGTTAAAACATCTTTCTTCGGTGGCCCGTTTAAATGGCTCCTCTCCTCTTAATAGAGAGGGTCTAACTGCAAAGATTAAGACTTGTAAAAAAAACCTCTTCGAAAATGGCCTCAAAAAGTATCGATCCGGCAACCTGGAGCAGGCCATCTCGATATGGAAAGCTATCCTCGTCTTTGACCCCGGAAATGAAGAGGTTAAAAGGGTGGTGGATAGGGCGGCCCTTCAGCTCAAGAATCTTCGGAAAACCGAATAGCAAAACAAGTTCGCTTCCGTCCCCCCCGGTTTACCCCGTTAGAAATAATGCTCCGCTCGATTTCGAGTCCCGCTACAGCGGGACTGGAATTTCTAACGGGGCTTACTTCTCCTTTTTAAACTTCTTAATGATCTTTGGGATGAAAAGGGAAAAAACAAATAGGCAGACGGAGAAGAAGACCTTGAGAGAAAGTAATTGCCCCCAATCGCCTCCGACCCAGACCTCCTTCAACGTCCCGATGAAAAAAGTAAAAACGAATGTCCCCACGATAATGCCCAAAGCCGTGCCAAAAAAATAATCCCAGAACCGGACCTTGGTCAGCCCCATGCCAAAGTTCATCGCCGTAAAGGGAAAATAAACCAGTCGCAAATAGAGCACCGTCGCAAAGCCGTTTCGCTCGATGGCGTCGTCGTATTTTCTCAAGCGATCGCCGATCACCGAAGCGGCAAATTCTCTGCCCAAGGTACGCCCGATCCAGAAAGCGGCGCTCGATCCGAGCATGGCTCCTATCCAGACATATAGAAACCCTTGGTAGGCGCCGAAGAGGGCCGCTCCCAGGGCAGTCAGCAACGTTCCCGGCACAAACAAACAGACTCCCACGGCATATACAACGATAAAAAGCAGAGGAGCCCATACGCCTGCGGTTTCGAGAAAATGACTCAGGGCTGTTCTTGTAAAGAATGTTTTGACCGGAGTGAACCGGACGAAGTAAACGGCAGCAATGACGAAGACAACAAACACCGCAGCCTTTATTACTGCTCTCTTACGGCCCTTGGTTGGTTTTGGAACAACCGTATTCATAGTGTTTTACCACTCATGGCAAATGAATTTCCTCGTTACTCTCTCACAAGAGACCGCGTCACAATGACACGACCCAGTTCCAGGCAAGATGGAAGGGACGGTCGGGGGAAAAGTCTTAGACCTGCCTGCGCGAAGCCGCTTCGGCGAAGGCAGGGCGGAAACCTTTAACAGGTGAGATTCAGACCGACCATATCCTTGAGACGGCCCCCTTCACCATAAACACCGACTAGCCATTCCTAAAAGTCCACATTCTAAGACTTTGGAACCCGACTGTCTCTTCCATCAAGGCTGCGATTACGACACAATCTCCTTTCGCTTATCTCCTCCACGCCAGCCACCGGGTGAACAGTCCTTTAATAAAAGGCGTCAGCCGGGTGCGGTTGTAGGCATCAGCCACCTGTTTGATCGCCTCAGCCTGTGTGGGGTAAGAATGAATAACACTCGACAATGTTCCCAGACCCACATTGCCCACGATAGCCAGGGTGATCTCACTAAGCATCTCTCCGGCATGACGGGCTACGATGGTTGCTCCAAGAATCTTATCCGTTCCTTTTCTGACGTGAATCTTAACAAAACCTTCCTCCTCTCCGTCGGCGATAGCGCGGTCGACGTCACCCAACGGTCTGATGAAGGTATCCACAGCGATTCCCTTCTCCCGGGCATCTCTCTCATACATCCCCACGTGGGCAATCTCCGGATCGGTGTAAGTACACCAGGGAATGGTCAAGGCACTTTGTTTCTTACGCCCCAGAAAAAGGGCGTTCTGGATGACCATCCGAGCCGTCGCATCGGCGGTGTGAGTAAATTTGTACTTCAGGCAGATATCCCCGCAAGCATAAATCCCGGGATTGGTAGTCTGGAGATGCTCATTCACCTCTATGCCTTCCCTCTTGTCGTACTTCACCCCAACGGCCTCGAGGTTGAGGCCCTCTACGTTGGGAGCCCGGCCGGCCCCTGCCAGGATCTCGTCTACCGCGATCTCTTCTTCTTTTCCGCCGCATTCAATGTGGATAACTTTGGTCCCATTTTTCTTTTCAACTCGTTTGGTCTTGCAGTCGAAAACCAGGCGGATTTCATCACGGATGAAGGACCGCTGGAGAATTTCTGCGGCATCCCCATCCTCGCGATTGAGAATATGAGAAGCATTGTGAAAAAGAGTGACCTCGCATCCCAATCGCCGAAATGCCTGGGCCAATTCGCAGCCAATGGGACCCCCGCCAATGACGGCTAGACGCCGCGGCCTCTCCGTCAGGGAGAAGACGGTCTCATTGGTGAGAAAGCCGGCTTCGGCTAATCCTTCAATGGTGGGATGTACCGGACGCGTGCCAGTAGCAATCACCGCTTTCCTAAAACGAAGAGCCTTCCCGGCCACTTCCACCGTATCCGGTCGAGAAAACCGGCCTTCTCCCAGGAACACATCGACCCCCATCTCTTTAAACCGTTTCGCCGAATCATGGGCACTGATCCGGGCCCGGAGTCTTCTCATGCGCTCCATCACGAAAGGAAATTCCACTTCCATGCCCTGCGGAACCCGGATGCCAAATTGGTTTGCATCACGAATATCTGCCACCACCCGGGAGGATCGAATAATGCATTTCGAGGGAACGCATCCCACATTGAGACAATCTCCTCCGAGAAGGTGCCGCTCAACAAGCGCGACCTTTGCCCCCAATCCCGCTGCTCCTGCGGCCGTGACCAGGCCAGCCGTTCCTGCTCCGATCACGACAAGATTATAGCGAGGGGCTGGATCGGGGTTTTCCCAGTCGAGCGGGTGGACATTGGAAACCAAACCTTCATTGTGAACGTCTTGCGGGAGAACCATCGGAGTCAGCTCCATCGGTATTTCCTCCTATCGCCCCCACGGTCCGCCGGCCAGGGATGCCGGGAAAGTCTTAGGGCGGAAACCTTTTATTAGGTCAATCAAATGGTTCCAAAAGTATTGCAGCGTCTTGATCACTTTCCCTAGTTGAGTACAAGGAACTACAAAAACCGCGTCCTAAGACTTTGGAGGCATCCTTGACCGGCGGACCAATTCATACCAGCGCTCCGCCGCAGGAGGACCCGGACCCCGCGGTGCAAGCAAAGCAATGTTCTCCAGTAACCACACGGCGCATCCTTAGATCCAACGGTTTGAAAGATCGTATGTGGTTGGGAGCCCCGTGATTCACCGGGAGGGCAAGCGCCAGGTTGAAGTCACAATCATAAAGAGTGCCATCCCATCCCACGCTGATCTGATGGCGACACATCAACCCTGTGACCGTCTGGGGATTAAAGGATTTCCGAAGGAGCTGCAGATAATTCTCTTCCTCCTTTTTCCGGATCAGTTCTGCCCGAAAGCGCCCCAGCGGCATATTGGTGATGGTGAGAAGGCGGGTGAAAGCGACCCCAAAACGCTGGCCCAACTCGCGCCGGTAATCCTTTTCAAGATCCAATTGCGGAGGCGGCAGAAACGGCCCTCCCGGGTTGTAGACAAGGTTCAGAGGCAAGCCGGATTCGGAGCCGTAGCCCAGGCCGTTCAGTCGTTTGATGGCTTCTATGCTTCTCTCATAAACTCCCCTGCCCCGCTGGGCACATACGTTCTCCTGGAGATAGCACGGCAGGGAGGCCACGAGTTGAACCCGGTGGTCCCGGAAAAACTCAGGCAAACCCTCCATGTCCGGTTCCAAAAGCACTGTCAGGTTGGTTCGAACCTGGACCCGGCGACCCTCCTGACAGAGGGCTTTTACAAAACGGCGGAAATTCGGGTTAAGCTCGGGGGCTCCTCCGGTCAGGTCAATGAGTTTGCAATCCACAGTTTCGACAGCCTTTAGAACCATCTGCATGGTCGGCCACTCCATCATCTCCTTTCGTTGCGGGGACGCCTCGAGGTGACAATGGCTGCACTGCTGATTGCACCGGAGTCCTAAATTTACTTGCAGGGTCTCGATCTTCAGACTGTACAATCCCTTGTCGCATATACCGGCAATCTGTTTTTCGAATTCGTTCATCCCTTTTCCTCCCTTGTGAGTTCATGGAGCACTTCTAACATTTCTCCATTTTCAATTATAATTGAGACATTCTGATGAAAGATAGAGAAATCTTTTTAAAATTATCTACCCGCATTGTTGAGTAAGTAAATACAGAGAATCCTGTATTTTGGGGAACGAAGGGACGTATTTTCCCGGCAGGATTCATCCTTCTATTCCACTGCTATTGACCGCAAAGAGCTTGACTTGCATATAAATATCTGTAGTATGTAGACCAGGTTGTGGTTTTTACCCTTTCGTTGCTAAGCGATATTCAAAGGAGAGGAAGATGACATCGAATGAAATCACGAAAGACCGTATCGAAAAACTAATATCGGCTTTCAATCTTGATGGTTTCGATGTCGACGAAGAAAAAGATGTTTTTCTCCATGAGGGGAAAATAGGGATTGTCGCCACGCATAAAACCGCCACGGTAGGAACAACGGGGAAGAAGAAAAGGGTTTTCTATATGGAAGGATCTCCTTACGACATGGGCTATCTGATGGGTAAAATGGCAGAACCCGAAATTGAAAGGATGTGCACGGAATTCAATCAAACCATCATCTTTGATTTTGTAAGCCTCAGTATCAAAGACGAAGCCTTGAGAAAAATATTAGGTAGCATTTTAGATGATATTTTTTATCTGCTCTCTTTAGATATTTATCCGGATGTCCCCGGAGATTACAAACAAGAGCTTGAAGGGATGCTGGACGGATGCAAAGAAGTTCACCCATCGACGGAAGTGAGCCGCCACGGGCTATGGCTTCTTAATGTGGGGATCGACGCCGCCCTCTCATTCATCTATACCCTTAAACTGCCCCTCAAGAAAAAATACCCTGTCGAGATACGCCCCGAACATTTTAGAGTTCCGATCGCATGCAATGGTTTTGCCGTTTTCGGCGAAGACAATCAAAAAAACAAATTTCACTACATGGGAAGAGATTTCATGTTCCCGACGGCAGGGGTTTTCCAAGATACGGCCACCATGATCGTTTATAGGCCCGACCAAGGGCTTCCATTCGTTGCCGTGGCCGCGCCCGTCATCATCGGCTCAATTGCAGCCGTAAATAGTGAAGGCGTTGGCATCGGAGTGGATATGTCTCCCTCGGGCAACTGCAACCCGGGCCGCCCGGGTATCAACTCGTTATTGTTAAACCGGCATTGCATCCAGAATAGCGCGGATGGCGAATCGGCCGTAAATCTTATTGTTCAGGCTCAAAGAGGCGTCTCGTGGAATTATATTTTAGCCGATGGTAAGAATGATACGGCCTATATTGTCGAAGCGGGTGAAACGACCGAGGCTATCGATTTTCTCTCCTATCCTCCGGAAGATTTGCGAGAAGGAATATTGAAACCTGCGGAAGCGCTGCTGAAAAATCCTTCAACTCCCATCCGGCGCGGCTTAATGGTCAGAGGGAACGATTATGTTTACCCCGTCATCTATGCGTCGAAGTTCAACGAAGCGCTCTTTGCCACTTTCAAAGCTAACCCTAAACGATATGAGTATTTACTTCAGGAAAAGTTTGATTACGATTACCAGCCGGAGGATTTTGCTGACAATGGCTATCTGAACAAAATCTGGACGGATAAGCATTGCCCGATGGCCCATTACTTTGCTCCCCAGCGTGAGCATTTTGATAATCTTATTCTGACGACAAACCATTTCATCATTCCTGAAATGCGATTCTGCTCCATGTCGCCCGTCTGCAATTTTGTTGCCCAATGGAACTGGGATGATTTTCAATGGCGGTACGATGAGCTCCATCACCAATTGTCAAACGCTCTTAATCAAAACTTCTCAAAATACAACCAGCCCTTCCTCACCTACGAAGAAGCAAAACAGATAATCGATTTCCTGGCTCCATACAACAAATACCCCGACTATTATAATAAGGACCATAAACCGATGGACCAATTGTCCGTGCATGGAAGCGTTTCATTGCTCGATCTGAAAAAGAAAACCATCGAAAGTCATTACGGATATTACAGCGACCAATGGCTTAAAATTTCGCTGGAAAATTATTTATGAGCCATCGTCCGTCGCACCCTTCTCCTCTCCCCTGCCTTCGCCGAAGCGGCTTCGCGCAGGCAGGCCACCGGGGAGAGCCTGCCTGCCGGTAGGCAAGGACGCCGTGAGGGGAGCCGCTTCATCGTTGTCAGTGAAAAAGAGAGGTTTACTCCCAAAGAATTCCGATGGATGACAACTTCTTATTTCGTTCTGGCCACGCGCGGAACTTGACTGAAAAATTCAGTCAGGCCCAAAGACCTACTATAATTGATATTCACCTCGGTCTTCGGCGGCGACTTAAATCCAAAAAATTCTGATTGTATTTTTGTCCCATTTTGGTAAGATTTGGAAGGCAAGACCGGCTTTCATTCATTACTTTCAAAAATACTGAAGAGTATAACGGAGGGAACGTCATGAGATCTAAGTCGGCAATCGGAGCCTACATCCTGATCGGGTTGGGTATCCTTTTCCTCCTGGCTAATCTCGGCTGGATACCGCCTGTTCGCTTACTCGTGGCTCAGTGGTGGCCACTGATCCTTATTATTGTTGGCATTTTGGTGTTGATAAGACACTCATCTCGCGGAAAGCCGTAGAGTCCTTCTCCGGGGAACGAAGCAATCAGCCTCTCTCTTTCCCCACCATTACCAAGTGGTTTTAGAACCTACGTTATATATCTCTCGAGAGCA
>DBZJ01000082.1 GCA_002311635.1 Syntrophaceae bacterium UBA1163 | reverse complement strand
TGACAGATCGGAGGACACGACTTTTGACCCAAGGCGACCATTGTGATATATCCCAACCACTCACCTTGAAAATTCTTTCAGAAAAACCCAACTCAAGTTAGGACTTTTTTGAGGAAAAAGCAGGGCTCCGCCCTCTCTCTATCTGTATGATGGCAAGGAGAGGAGCAGGATTCTGAGTGAAATCCAGCGGAGAAAACAGCGGTAGGAGGGGATATCCACCAAGAAAGAACTTTTGGAAATGGTGAAGGTGGTGGATCAGGAAATGAAGAGAAAAAAAGAATCTTTTGATCCAGAATCATATATCACTGGAGGTTACAAATGGAAGGTAAGGTTAAGTGGTTCAATGAGAAGAAGGGATATGGATTCATAACAACGGAAGACGGAAAGGACGTATTCGTTCACTTTTCTGCCATTCAGAGTGAAGGATTTAAATCCCTCAACGAAGGGGACGAAATTGAATGTGAAGTCACTCAAGGTCCCAAAGGTCCTCAAGCTGCCAATGTAAAGGTGATTCGGTAAGGGCAAGGGAAGGTCTCTGATTGTTCCCCTTGTTTTTTCCCAGCTCACTCCCATAGCGGATTCTGGTTGCCTCGCTCGGCAGGATTGCAGGAGGAGAGGGAAGAGTTTTTAGGAATGGTGAAGACTGTGAATAAGGAGAAGAAGAGGAATAGACCTTTTTAAGTAGGAGTAAAAGATGTCCACAAGAGAAAAACGGTTTTTCTTCGACCTTGCTACCCAATACTACGTCGTGGCAAGATTCTCGGCGTTTGCTGGGCTCCAGCCGGTTTGTGGGAATCTCTTCCACCATGCGATTGAAATGTATTTGAAAGGCTATCTCGTCTCTAAGCTGACGTTGGTGGAGATCAAAGCTCTTGGGCACCGCCTACAAGAAATTTGGGACCGCTGTAAGAAGGAGATAGCCGATGCAGAGCTGGACAACTTCGATCAGGTCATCTCGGACTTAGATAAGTTCGAGTCCATTCGGTATCCTGACCGAATACTGGCTCAAGGGATGATCGGTTTGATCAACGTGAAGAAACAACACGGTTCGACTGAGAGTACGGTGCCAAAGCGACCGGAGCCTGTGTATGAGATTGTTGTCGAAGAGATTGACAGTTTAGTAAAAGTGATTTTTCAGAAATCGTCATTCAACCCAGAATTCTTCACGAATCGATTGAAGCCTGAGGCAAAGACCTACTTGAACAAAGAGAACGAAGCACCACCGTAGAAAAAGGCAAATTAATCTCGTGGAAATACGGCCAACAAATCGAATGTTTATATAATTACCATAATGATCCTTTAAACCCTTCCTGACCACTTCGGTATTAAATACGCTTGTTTTGACAGCCTTTATACCCCCCTTAGAAGTCAATGATGGAACTTGGCAAACAAATCAAGACCTATTAGGAAGGTTATCCAATGTCATGCGGGGTGTTCATAGCCCGTTTATAGAGGTTAAAAAACCTAACTTATTGGAATATAAGGGTGATTCACAGGATAAACAATTTCAACAAAATTGTAAAGCTCTGCCTTTTGAAACTATTTGCCTTCCCTCTCCTTTTTCCAGGCGGAGAAAAAGGCCCAGAACTTCTCAGACGTCCCCGGAGGAAGATTAAGAAAATGGGTTCCAGCAGGAATGGTCTCCTCAAAGAGGTGGGGGTTCATTTCTTTGATCTCCTTGTAATAAAATCCAAGGGCCCTGGCCACCTCCATAATGGGAAGAGGTTGAGTCAGCTCAATTTGAATTCTTTCCACCTGGAGAGGGGGGTAAAGCTCCTTTTCCTCTAAAGTATATCCGTATCTCCCTGGATCGGAAAGGATGATTTTGACCACAGCGACTTTATAGACATACCGCTCCGTCTCCGACGGAAGATCAAGATAAAAATAATTTATCGTCTTTTGAAGATCGATCTCCTTTCGAACTCTATTCTCTCCTGCGTTATAGGCTGCCATCGAAAGGGTCCAGCTATTGAATTCTTCGTGAAGGCTTCTCAGATAATTGAGAGCGCCTTCCGTAGCCTTGAAAAAATCAAACCGTTCATCAATGCTTCGGTTTTTTCTCATCCCGTATTTCTCGCCAGTGGAAGGGATGAATTGCCAGATGCCACCCGCTCCGGATGAGGAGACGGCTTCGGGCCGAAGGCTGCTTTCGGTAATGGCGACATACTTTAAATCATCGGGAAGGTCCATCTCCTTCAGCCTCTTCTCAATAAGAGGAAAGTATCGCCGTGCCCGTTTCATCCATAAAAGGATCTGGGCTTCGTTGGACAAGGCAAGGAGAAATTCCCGATCCAGATTTTCCCAAATATTTCTGTCTTCCAATGGAAAAAGCTCCCCACAAAGAGAAACCTCTTTGGGAAGCTTATAGGCAGTGAGAGAAGGACGGGCTTGGATGGTGTTCAAGCGGTGTTGCATATCGGCCACCTCAAAGCGAAGGCTGGAGACAGATTCCTCCAATGTCTTCAATCGCCCGAGCAGGGACCCAGATGCCTCTGAGGATTCACGCCGCGCCGCGATATCGTCGGGTCCTTTTTGCACGGATTGACTTGCAGCACATCCAAGAAGGAAACCAATCCATAGGATCGAAAGGGTCATCTTTACCGTTTTCATCTCTTTCCCTCACGAAGGAAAAAATGATTTCCTATTTTCCATCGTTGAAACAATCATCATCTTTGGCCCATCCACTTTGATTTGACGCCGATCTTTTCTCTTACTTCATCCATCACCTCGTTGGCGATGGCTCTACATTTCGCTGCTCCGGAGTTTAATACGTCAACCATGTATTGTGGCTTTTCATTGATTTCTTTGAAGCGGTTTTGAATGGGGGTTAACTCTTCCATCATGTTTTCGAACAGGATTTTCTTGCAATCAATGCATCCGAACCCTGCTGTCCGGCAATTATGGTCGACGAAGGCAATCTGATCCGGCTTTGAAAAGGCCTGGTGCATTGTAAAAATATTGCAATGCTCGGGATGTCCTGGATCGCTTCGCCGCTGTCTGTGTTCACAAGTTGCCGCGGTTCTTAACCTTTCCCAAATCATTTCTGCTGGCTCGAGGAGGCCAATTGCGTTATTCAGCGACTTGGACATCTTTGCGCTTCCGTCCGTTCCAAGAATTCTTGGGGCATCGGAAAGGATCACTTTGGGCTCCGGAAAGGTGTCCCCGAAACGAGCATTGAACTTTCTGGCAATCTCCCTTGAAAACTCCACATGCTGTATTTGATCCTCCCCCACTGGTACATGCCCAGCCTTGTAGATGAGGATGTCCGCAGCCTGGAGCACCGGATAATCGAGAAGCCCCACATTGACATTGCCCCGGTGCTGCCTTCCCTTCTCTTTGAACTGAGTCATCCTTTCCAATTCACCCACCGGAGTCACGCAGTTGAAGATCCACGCCAGTTCCGTATGCTCGGCCACATGGGATTGCACAAAAAGCTTGCATCGCTCCGGGGTCAGGCCGCAGGCTACGAGGACGGTTGCCGTTTCTAAAATCCTCTGCTGCATCGAGGCCACTTCATATTCGATGGTAATGGCGTGATAGTCCACCACACAATAGATACAGTCATAACGGTTGGCTAATTGAACCCAGTTGCGAATAGCGCCCACATAGTTACCGATATGAATTTCGCCCGAGGGCTGAATCCCACTGAAAATGCGGTTCATTGATTCCTCCATTCCAATCCCCGTCTTAACCGGTATATGCCCCAAGCCCCTCTTTAGGCCGCCGAGTCAAGGGGTTCACCCCGTTAGAAATGATGCCCGTCTCGCTGCCCTGTACGCCATGCGGTGCAGGGCTCAGCAGCGTGCTTAGGTCCCAGAATAATTCCGGCAGGATTTGACGCCCCGCTCGGTTTCGAATCGCAACGACTGCAACTTCTAACGGGGTTCACTCGATTGCCTTTAGAAAATCGCAGAGCATTTCGGCGGTCTTTTCAACGATGCCGGCGCATTTTTCCCGCCCACCTGAGGCCAACCACTGCTTACTTTCCTCAGGGTTATCCAAACGATAACCTATCAAAGAATAACAATTTATATTTCCAAACTCTTTCTCGAATTGGTCCCAGAACTGCTGGCATTTCTCATAGACCCTCGATACCGTCTCCCGGTTCTTGGGATCAACTCGTCCCATCTTCATCCCAAGGGCCATGATCGACCCGGTAAAAGCTCCACAGAGCGACCCCTTTCGTCCAATCCCTCCGCCGAATCCCGTGGCCAACTTGGGAATCACGGAATCCTGAACCCCAAGATACTCCTTAAAACTCAAGGAGATCGATTCGGCTCAGTTAAACCCCTCGTCGAAATAGCCTTTCGCCTTTTCCGACACGAATTTCGCATCGTCTCTCTTCTTCATAACTCCTCCTCTTACTGAAGAATCCCGGGACTGTGAAAACAGGCATCTCCTGGAAGTGAAACATCCTCAATTTAGCACTTTGGGAACCAAAAAGCCATATTGGGGAACCTTCAAAAATAGACTTCATGATCTTTCGAAATACAGCAAACGGGAAGTGGCAAGCAGATTACATTCTAATCTTTCATGAAGGATTGAGGAAAGAAGGGAATAGGTTCCTAACCCCGTTCTCGTGGAAGTGCCCGTCACTCGAACATTTTCACATAATGGAACACGGCCCTCCGTTATCCTTGACAGTTAAAGATTAGAGTGACTATTTTTAAAAAGAAGAATGGGGAACCTGAGAAATGGGAAAGTATTTCTGGAGGCTGAAGAACGGAGATGGTCGGGCCGCTCTTCAAAAAGTAACTATTGAACGGCTTTCTTGTTGAATGCAGTATTCGCCGAACCGGATGCACCGGTAGATAAGTGGACGGGTGCGACGACGGGCGAGCAAGGAGGATTCCGATGAAAAAAGAAGAAAAACAAGAAGGCAAGATGGACGATCAGGTGATGATGGAAGAGTACAAGAGGCTGGCAACCCCGGGCACCCCCCATAAGCTGCTGGCGCGCATGGCGGGACGTTGGAACACCAAGACCAGGTCCTGGATGGGACCCGACAAGCCCCCCACGGAGTCCACGGGCTCCTGCGAGCTTGAAATGCTTTTTGACGGACGCTACCTCCAGCAGGAGTGCTCCGGCGATATGATGGGGAGCCCGTTCACAGGCGTTGGCGTCACCGGGTACGACAACCATACCAAGAAGTTTGTGTCGACCTGGATGGATTCCATGAGCACCGGCATCTATTTCTTTGAGGGGACCGGCAGCGCGGACGGCAAGGGCTTTACGCAGGAAGGCCATCACAACGACGCTGTCCAAGGTCCCATGCAATGGCGCGCCGTCACCAGGCTCGTGGACGACAATACCTTTGTGTTCGAAATGTACGGCGCCCACAAGAAGGGCAAAGAAGAGAAGATGATGGAGATGACCTACACCCGGAAGTAATAGCGCAGTGGAGAACTGTAGTGTAGTGATTCAGGGAATACTTTTAGGGAGATCGTCATTCCGGACCTGATCCGGAATCCAGTCTTTTCAATCCCGCCAAAGGCGGGACTGGAGTCACGCGATAAAACCGTTGAGACTTCGGCCTCGACGGAAACGTTAAGAAAAAGCGATAAAGGAGGAAAGAAGATATGGCAACTTCAACAGGGAATCAATTAGCTCAGAACATCCGCCGGAAAATGGATGAATTGAAGAAATTATGCAAGGGGCTTGATGAGAGCACAGCCTCCCGAGCCCCTGATGGGCGATGGTCTTCCAAAGAAGTTCTTTCCCACCTCTGGGGGTCTGAAGGGTCCGGCCATCTGCCGATACTCCAGAAGTTTCTCGCCGGGGATACGCCTACGATCGACCTTGATATCGGGAATCCCTTTTTCTCCGAGAAACGTGCCCGGATGACCTTTGCCCAACTCCTCACGGAGGTTGAAAAGGAATACGACGGGATCTCTAAATTCGTAGAAGGGTTATCGAAGGAGCAGCTCGACCGGAAGGCCCATATTCCCAAGCTCAAAGACTCGCCGTTAGGAGAATATCCAACACTGGAGGGCATGATCGGGGGCCTGGGGGAATTTCATGTTCAATTTCATATCGACCACATGCGTGAGATCCTGCAGGCTCTAACGGAGCCACACTCATCGTAGAAGTGTAAAACATCTTGTTACAGGGCAACCCCCCCCCCGAGAAATGGGGAACAGGTATCCAACGACATTGGTTTCCTCCCATCATGTTTCATTTTCAAATTGAAGACCGTGGGGAAATTGGTTATAAAATTAATTCAATGGAGACCTGGAGACTCTTGGATACGGGTGCTCGTTCAGGGGCTGAAAATATGGCCCTCGACGAGACACTCCTCGAACGGAAGGCTTCCGGAAAAATCACCCCTACCCTTCGCTTTCTCCAATTCTCAAACCCAACGGTATTAGTCGGGCATCATCAATCCGTAGAAGAGGAAGTGAGACTCGACTACTGCCGGTCTCATGGGATCGAAATCAACCGAAGGCTTACTGGAGGAGGCGCGCTCTATTGGGGGGAGAAGGAATTAGGCTGGGAAATATATATCTCCAAGAAAGACCCGAGGATTCCCTCAGGGATTGAGGGTCTTTATAGAAGGATGGGGGAGGCAGCAGCCCTCGGACTTCGCCATCTTGGGGTTCGTGCTTTTTTCCGGCCAAGAAACGACATCGAAATCCAAGGCCGAAAGATTTCAGGAACTGGGGGCACAGAGCTTTCCGGCGCGATTCTATTCCAGGGAACCGTTCTTATTGATTTCGACGTCGATGAGATGTTGAGAAGCCTCAGGATCCCTACCGAAAAGCTCCGGGAAAAGGAAATCGAATCGGTCAAAGAAAGAGTAACTTGCCTGAAATGGGAGTTGGGCCGAAACCCGCCGATCCAGACTGTCAAGGCATCCTTAAAAAAAGGTTTTGGAGAGGCCTTCGGAGTGAAGTTCGAAGACAGACCTCTGACCACTGAAGAAGAGAATGCATTAAAAACGAAACTGCCTTATTTCTCCTCCCAGGAGTATATTTTCAAAACAAGAGGCTCCTTGCCCAGAAGAAAAACCGTAAACTCTCTGATCAGGGCGCCGGGAGGATTGATCCGGATTTCAATCGCTCTGGACAGTAAGGCTCGTGTCATCAACCAAATCCTGATCACGGGAGATTTTTTCGCTTATCCCAAAAGGGCGATCTTCGACCTGGAAAGCCTGCTTAAGAATTCAAAGGCCACTCCTTCTAATATCGAGGACATCGTTCGTTCCTTCTTCTCCAATGAAAAACCGAAGATTCTCGGAATTAGCGAGAACCATCTCGTTCAGGCCATTGTGGAGGCCCTTCAGAAAATGGACCTTCTCCCGGAGGGATTCAGTGAAGAAGAAACCCATCACCTCTTCCCGGTCTTGAAGCCCTTTAAGGAGGTGAAAAATCCTGAAGTCCTTCTCCTTCCCTATTGTGCCAAAGAGGTCGAGTGTTCATACCGGAATTTGCAAGGTTGTGAAGAGTGCGGTCGATGTACAGTGGGCGATGCCGCGCAAATGGCGAGGTCCTTCGGGATGAATCCTGTTACCATCCAGAATTATGAAGAGCTCGAATCGACGCTCCTCAGCCTTAAGCATTCCGGGGTGAAGGAATTTATCGGCTCGTGTTGTGAACCTTTTTACGGAAAACACCGGCCGGACTTTGAGCGAATCGGATTACCCGGAATCCTCATCGATGTTGAGAGAAGCACCTGTTACGATCTCGGCCAGGAAAAAGAGGCGTTCAAAGGTCATTTTGAAAACCAGACACATCTCAACCTTCCTCTTATCAAAAGGGTCTTAGAATATAGCCATGGGTAAGGGCCATCTCCTCTCCCTACCGTGATGGGGAGAGGATCACAAAGGGCGTCATTCCGGCGAAAGCCGGAATCCAGTGTTTTCGAGGGTCGCTGGATGCCGGATCAAGTCCGGCATGACGGACTAACAGACTTTATGAACAAACACTTATTGGTCCCCCTCATCCCTACCCTCTCCCCGCTGGGGAGAGGGATAAGGTGAGGGGACGGAATTCTTATGGTTGAAGCCACTCTCACAGAATCCTATGACATCGTCGTGATCGGGGCCGGACCAGCAGGCTCAAGCGCAACTCATGCGGCAGCCCAAAGGGGTGCGAAGGTTCTTTTGATCGACCGGAGACAGCACATTGGCATTCCAGTCCAGTGTGCAGAGTTCGTCCCTCAGTGGATTTCGCGTCATGCTTCTTTCTCTTCAGCCTGCGTCGTCCAGACGGTTGATAAAATGGTCACCCATCTCCCTGACGGAACGTCCTACGAGATGAAGAGTCCAGGCTATATGCTAAACCGGTCTCTCTTCGACAAGGAGTTGGCAGATTCAGCCATATCATCAGGAGCAACGATCTCCATTGGAACGAAGGCAGTGGGTCTTTCTGCCGAGGGACTTGCTGTTGAGGAAGGCTCTGAAAAGAAAATAATTCGATCGAAGATCTTCATCGGTGCAGATGGTGTTCACTCAACCATAGCCCGTTCTGTTGGACAACCTTCCTTGAAGACCACAGTGGCCCTTCAATACGAAATCGTTATGCCAGAGCCACAGAATCACGTAGACGTCTATTTTCATAAAGATTACAAGGGAGGATATGCTTGGTTCTTCCCGAAAGGGAGGACAGCCAATGTGGGGATGGGCCTGGTTCCATCGAAAACTGCTCAATTGCCAGCGCTGCTTGACGATTTTCTAAATTTCTTGAGGAAATCGAAAAAACTGACTGGTGCTGAAATCGTTTCAAGAACTGGGGGGTCTATCCCGTGTGAACCTTTTCGGAGAACTTTCTTCGGCAACACCCTCCTTGTAGGCGACGCAGCCGGACATGCCCATCCGATCACGGGCGCGGGAGTCCTCAACGCTGTCATTGCCGGCGAGATCGCGGGAAGGATTGCCGCGGAAGCGGTTCACAGGGGAAACCTCCGATACTTGGAAAAGTATGAAATCGAATGCCAGGAGGTATTTGGGAAATCCCTTGCTTACAGTGCTTTAAAGAGAGGACTTCTGGAGAAAAACTGGAATGAACCCGGCATTGATTTCGGAGACTTGATCCGCAAAACCTGGGTAGGCTTTAAGGAATACTATAAAGGGAGAAGATCAAGCAACGCAGGCTAAAAGCCTGCCGCTACAAGAGACAAGAATTGTGTAGCCTTCAGATTGCGCCTTAAGAAAGAAACCTCATGGGCCATAAAACAAGTCCCGAGTATATTCAGACCAGCTTAGCCGCCTCCTTAACATTAGGCTTCCAGCAAGGTTCTTTCCACCGCAATGCAAAATTGAAGGGGCTAAACCTTCTCCTCCATTATGATGAGGGCTGTTTCGGAAAATGCCGCTTCTGCGGACTATCAAGGTTGAGACAGGAAGACCATAAAGGAAAAACCTTTATCCGGGTGGACTGGCCCCTCTACCTGATGAAAGAAATTATCGAAAGGACAAAGGGTAAAGACCAGATCCATCGCGTATGCCTCTCAATGATCACTCATCCGAAGGCTTTGGAAGATACTCTTTATGTGATCGAAAGACTGAGAAGAGGAACTGACCTACCCATAAGCGTCCTCATCGCTCCAACGCTGATCCGCCACGATGATTCTCTTGTGGCAATGAAGAAGGCCGGCGCCGATCGGGTTGGAATCGCCATTGACGCCGCCACTCCTGAGCTTTTCGATCGATTGAGAGGGAAAGGCGTCGGAGGTCCTCATCAATGGGATCATTACTGGGATGTTCTCCGCATGGCTGTAAATGTTTTCCGAAGATTTCATGCGGGAATCCACCTCATTGTCGGCCTAAGTGAGACAGAAGAAGAAATGGTTGCGGCAATTCAAAAAGGGCAGAGCATGGGAGCCTTCACCCATCTCTTTTCCTTCTTTCCTGAGAAAGGAAGCCCCATGGAGAAGCATCCCCCCCCTCCTCTTGACCAATACCGAAGAATCCAGCTTGCCCGCTGGATCATCAATGAGTCCCTGGGATCGGCCAGCCAGATGAGGTTTGATGAGAAGGGAAGATTGATCGATTTCGGGATGGACGTAGAACCTCTTATCCAGACGGGGGAGGCGTTTATGACCTCCGGGTGTCCCGGCAGAGACGGGAAAGTGGCCTGCAATCGGCCCTATGGCAACGAAAGACCTTCGGAGCCGATCCGGAATTTTCCTTTCATGCCGGAAGCAGATGATATTAAAGAAATTAGGAAACAATTAGAATAAGTTCAAATTTCAAACTCCACCCCTCACCCCGCCCTCTCCCCAAAGGGGAGAGGGAAAGTCGGTGCGCCTCGGTTTCGAGGTGAGGGGTGAAATTTGAGCTCCGGATTTGATTTGACATCTGAACCTTGGCATTTGACATTGGGTCTTATGATCCACAAGCTAATACAACTCCCCTTAACCGAACTTCAATCCGAGGCCTTTAGGATTCGGAAGAACCACTTTGGCAAGGAACTCACCTTCTCTATTCCCGGTCCTGTTATCTATCGTGACACCACCCTCCCCATCCAGAAAGACCGGTTCGCAGCCATCAGTGTGACCGGGGGGCATTGTGATCTCCGCTGCCCACACTGCAAAGGAAAACTTCTTGAATCGATGATCTCCGCAGAAGATCCTGAAACTTTTTTAAAAGTCGTTGATCGGCTTCGTCTCAACGGGGCTCACGGCATCTTGGTGAGCGGAGGCGCGGATCGCAATGGCCAAGTTCCTCTTGATCAATTCATCCCTTCGATCGGGACGATCAAAGAAAAACATCCTTCGTTGAAAATCATCGTTCACACAGGTTTGATCAGCAGGGAACCAGCCAGGAAATTAAAGGAGGCTGGGGTGGATCAGATTCTGATCGACGTTATCGGAAATGACGACACCATCCGTGAAGTTTACCATTTGACCAAAACGGTGGCAGATTACGAAGAAACCCTCTGGATGTTAAAGGAGATGGGGCATCGCCTCGCTCCGCATATTATTATCGGGCACCACTTCGGAGAGATCAGAGGAGAATGGAAGGCTTTAGAATTGGTCACACGGGTCGGCGTAGAAACGATTGTTCTGGTCGTCTTCAAGACGTTAAATGGTTCGGAGAAGGAGCATTTCAAAATTCCCAAACCGGAAGAAACTTCAAAGATTTGTGCTATCGCCCGTATCCTCAACCCATCCATTCCGATCCGAATGGGTTGTATCCGGCCCGCCCATTCCTGGAAAGTAGCGATGGAAAGAGGGGCGATCGACTCCGGGATCAATACTATCGCCTATCCCCTCCAGGGAACGATCGACTACGCAAAAGAAATCGGTCTTGATACGAAATTCATAGAGATGTGTTGTAGCTTGGTATAAACTTGGGAATTATTACTTTAAAAAAGCAGAAAAATGTGATATTAATGATAATGTAAAGGGTGCCTTTGCCTTTTACAAGATGCTTGGCCTTAACAGCGATGCTTTGCTTTTGCGGAACAGAAAAGGTCTTAGCCTTGATAAAATTAAGGTGAATGGAGATCAAGCAACTCCGTTTCGGGAAGCAAGTTCACACCAACCTTCCTTATTGGATTTTTCACTTTTTTGTTCCCGGCGAAGTGATCAATTGATGGGCATTTTTAAGGGATATTTTGATGATAGCGAAAAAAAAGGAGATACTTGTTCTTTAGCTGGATATATTGGAATGGAAGAGATATGGCTAAAGTTTGAGTCTGATTGGAGAAAAGTATTGAAAGATTATGAAATACCTTATTTACATATGAATGAGTTTACTTCTTTTGAAGGGGCGTTTAAGGAGTGGGATAAAAAAGATGAAGGTCGTCGTATTCGTTTTTTGCAGGATTTAATTGAAGTAATTAAGTCAAGCGATCTGCATTGTTTTGGTGCTGTAATTTTTCTTGATGATTTGGAGCGCATAAATTCTGAACTTGGCCGAGAAATTGATGCTTATTCATTCTGTCTTTTTATGTGTATGATTGAGATAGACACGTTCTATCCTCAGAAGGATGTGATTCAGTTAATTCTTGATCGGACTAACAATTGTTGTTTAAAAAGCGTAACGGCAAGGAAATATATTGAAACTGATAAGTGTTATTTCAAATGCGGAGATAGAATCTCTTGTGAACCTTTACCAAAAGTCCGATCTTTTAGGGATATGCCTTCCCTTCAAGCTGCCGATTTTATTGCATATGAGCTTTATCTAAATTATTGCCGACAAAAGCCGTGGTTTCAACAGGAGAAATCAAAAGTCAATCCTAACGAATGGATAATCAGCAATATGTTTTGGAATTTGAATAATAATGGAGTCAATACCGTTCTTAGTT
>DBZJ01000216.1 GCA_002311635.1 Syntrophaceae bacterium UBA1163 | reverse complement strand
TACCCGTGTTCTTGAAACTGTTAAATCCGATGAAGGTTGGAACGTTGTGAGCACCCGAGGTGGCGTCATAAAAGTAGCCGCCTTCGATGTAACCGTAGATGTTGATCCCAGCCTTGTCCAAAGGTTTGGCCAGTCCCGCCTTGCCCAAGATGCTCATCAACAGCCCGGGCGATGGTGCCGGGGCCTCCGGCGGCTTTACCTCCGCAGTCTCCTTGTCTGAAGCCGATGATCCTGCCTCTTCGCCGCTTGCGTTAATGACAAATGGAGACATCGTTAATACCAATACCGCCAGAATCAAGCCTAATAGTCTCCTTTTCATTTTCCCCTCGCTCCCTTCTTTTGGCATTCCTTCTTATCCGTGTTTCCTTGTGATGCTGAAGTCGGGATATGCAGTAGCACTCACTTGACTCGCATCGAGGCCTTCGAGCTCTATTTCCTCGGATACTCTCAAAGGAATGACTTTATCCAGCAGTTTGAAGAATACGTACATCAAGACGAATATGAAGACGAAGTTCACGACAACTCCGACGACCTGCGCTACGAACTGCGATCCGTCACCGTAAAATAACCCTCTTACCGTGCCCGTAACGTTATTCAGGCCGTCACCATATGTACCGTCAGCAAAGAGTCCGAGTGCAATCAGACCCCATGCGCCGTTAAAGCCGTGAACGGCAATTGCACCCACAGGGTCGTCGACTTTGAGCTTGCGCTCGATGAAGAACACAGCCCAGCAGACCAGAATCCCAGCGACCAGCCCGATAATGACTGCCGAAACGGTATTCACGAATGCGCATGGCGCTGTGATCGCAACGAGTCCTGCCAGCATTCCGTTCGCGGACATCGATACATCCGGCTTTCCGTAGAAGATCCACATGTAGAGCATGGCCGTGAAGGAACCTGCGACGGACGCGAGCATCGTATTTACCGCCACGACACCGATTCTCAAATCCGTTCCGGCAAGGGTCGAGCCGGGGTTGAACCCGAACCATCCGAAGGCGAGTATTAAAGTCCCGAGCACAGCCATCGGGATATGGTGCCCTGGTATGGCATTGGGTGTTCCGTCGGAATTATATTTTCCAATTCTTGGCCCGAGAGCAATTGCTCCCGCAAGAGCTGAAACACCCCCAACCATATGAACCACTGATGAACCGGCGAAATCGAGGACTCCGTGGCCGAGACCGAAATTTTTGCCAAGCTGAGACAGCCATCCACCTCCCCATACCCAGTTTGCATAAAGTGGGTACGTGAACATAGAGATGAAGAACCCGAAAATGACGAACGATTTAAATGTCCAACGCTCAGCCATAGCGCCGGTTGGAATGGTGGCTGCCGTATCCATGAAGACCACCTGGAACAAATAGAGCGTGATAACCGAAGCATCATAGGCCTGACCGGAAAGGAAAAACCCCTTTGTACCGAAGAGGCCGAAGGCTTTTCCGAAGAGGTGCAGGGTGAATTCGCCATCCAATAATCCTGTTCCGCCGGCGAGCGGATTCGCGCCCACACCCCCCATCTGGAGTGCGTATCCTATGACCCAGTAACCGAGGACCCCAAAGACAAAGACCATAAGGTTCATTGCCATGGTATGGCTTGCGTTCTTCGCCCTCGTAAAGCCGGTCTCCACCAGAGCAAAGCCCGCCTGCATGAAAAAGACAAGGAAACCGCAGATCAGCGTCCATACAATATTAATGGCGATTCTGTTATGGCCCGCCACATCCGCTAATTTCATCGCAAGCGGCTCATTCGTTGCCCATTTCTTCATGTCGTCTGCAGTCGGTGCACCGGCCGTGGCGCCCACGACATCCGCTGCCCCACCTGTGTTGGCACCGGAGGGATCGGGTTTGAGCGCAGGAACGGTTGATGCCGGCGCCGGGGCAGGGGCCGTTTCCTGGGCGTATCCAATCCCGAGCATGAGCGATCCAGCTAAAATGCCCCCTAAGATAATTATGCCTATAAATTTTTTCACCATCATTGTTTACCTCCTTGCAAGCGTTGTGGACGACATAAGATGCCTGTGTGCAGAGCATCTCAATTGTTGAATCACGTTTTTCTCGCCAATGTTCGAGCGTTTGCTTCTAATCTTATCAAGAAGGGTGCCAAAGAAATTTTATCGGCAGCGGATGGAATCTAAGGTCTTAAATTCAAAGTGTTTTTTGATTCAAGTGGAAAGTTGAAATGATTACGAATATGGAATTAATCCGAAATGAAAAACAACAATTTTGTTGGATAAAATTTTGGATTCTACAAACTTGTTGGATAAGGCATAGCGTGAGGTGATATTTGGGGGAATATTTCCGACGATGCCTCTTAAAAAGAATCCAAAAAGAGGCCAGTGGCCTCCCATGCTAAAAAGGGACTACCCTCCTCAGTTGTGGGAAAGATTTTCTCCCAAGAATATGCTTTCTTGCAACAGACCATATTTCAATGAGGGCCCTTTCAATAGAACGGGTCCCATTTCCGAGAAGCCTTACAATCACACCTTTTGATGGCAAGGTGGATATTCCTCCCAGCACACCGCTTAGATCATCAACTCCTGCCCGTAGGGTGTTGAGGAGGTCTTTTTCTATCCGGGGATTATCGAAGATAAGGTATACGGATGCTGCCGCAACGAAGGATTCCAGGAAGCCAAAACTGCCATAATTCACGTCAAGGGGCTTTAATGTTGCCTTCTCAAACAGAATCGGTTCCCCACAATAATTGACCTCCATGATACTGCTGTATCGATCGAACTGGAGGTGTTCTCCTCTCGCAAGCCTCCCGGTTGTAAAAAAATCGAGGACAAATGCTACCGTATCTTCCTCCATTGTTAGTTTCGTTTTCTGAAGGTATGAAGAATTGGCGAAGGGGATGACATAGGAAGGGAGGTACTCAAAAACGCCTCCTGTCCTGATAGTGATCTCCGTCTGCTGACAGGCAGAGTCCCCCGAGCTTCTGTAGATCTTTGTTGCCGAAGGAGTGGTCGCAAAGACATGGGAATTCTCATTTACGATAATATGGATCTCGATTCTGTCCCCACAGACAAGGCCCCCTGCGGCATTAAAGAGATGGGTAAAAGCGCAGCCGGTCTCATCGGGATAAAAAGGCTGAAATACATGCATCGGAGATTTTGAATAGGATTCAGAAAGGATCGTCCGATCCTTCCTCTTCTCAAACTCCAGGCGTAGTATCCCATGGCGTCCGACCTCTGACGGATCATCTTTTATCGATAAAGAGCACATCTTTTTTTATCCAGTCAATAACAGCATCGAGGCCTTCACAAAGCTTCAGATTGGTAAACAGAAATGGCCTTGCACCTCTCATCCTTTTTGCGTCCCTCTCCATCACCCCAAGATCTGCCCCGACATAGGGAGCCAGGTCCGTTTTGTTGATGACGAGGAGATCTGATTTCGTGATGCCCGGGCCTCCTTTTCTGGGGATCTTGTCGCCTCCAGAGACATCGATCACATAGATGGAACTATCGACCAGCTCCGGGCTGAAGCTGGCAGCGAGGTTATCCCCGCCGCTTTCGACAAAAATGATGTCAAGATCGGGGAATCTTTGAGCCAGTCTCTGAACGGCCTCCTGATTGACCGAGGCGTCCTCGCGGATGGCGGTATGAGGGCACCCTCCTGTTTCAACGCCGATGATCCTCTCCTCGGGCAATGCCCCCGCCCTGATGAGGAATTCCGCATCTTCTTTTGTATAGATGTCATTGGTCACCGCGGCGATAGAGAAGATCTTTGACATTCTTTTGCAAAGCTTTTCGATTAATGCTGTCTTTCCTGAGCCTACAGGTCCTCCGACCCCGATCTTTACGGGTCTGGGCATGGCTTGTTCTCCTAAGATCTGAACAATCTTGTATAGAGGCATTCATGCCTCATGGCCCTTATTTCGATACCAGGAGCAAAGGAAGAAAGATCGTCCTCACTCAGAGAAACCAGATCTTCTGCGATTTTAAGAGCCGTCAACCTTATCTCCTCTATCACCCTCTGGCCCTCCAGGTGACCGAGAGGAATTAAACGGACGCCCGCACTGACGACGCCGGATACTGTCTGATACAGATAGGCCGTCACGGAATCCTCCTTGCTGATTTCCAGTGCATCACAGACGAGGGCGAAGACCACAGGTTGATGTCCCCAGGCGTCTCCTGTCTCGATCTTTTCGGCAA
Organism: Syntrophaceae bacterium UBA1163; assembly: GCA_002311635.1. Classification (GTDB taxonomy): domain Bacteria; phylum Desulfobacterota; class BSN033; order BSN033; family UBA1163; genus UBA1163. The sequence goes on along the minus strand of DBZJ01000216.1, from coordinate 19,625 downwards.
AGTGACCGAGCAACACAGAGGAATGCAGGGCTCCCATGACCTTTAAGAGTTGCCTTCCTGTTTGAATGCTGCCCTCTCTCAGTTCCTTTGCCAATCTCATGGAGTGAGTCAGCTTGTCGAGTCTCAGGATCGTACTCAATTCTTCTCGCCCTGCCGCTTCCCAGGAGAGTTTCACGAAAAGGGCATCCCCTTTTGCGACGAGTCCTGTCAAATAGGCCTTTAGAAATTTCTCAAGCCCATCTCTATCCCGGATGATCCCTTCATTCACATAGGTTTCGAGTCCACGAGAATAAGCAAAGGACCCGGATGGGAAAAAGGAGTCGGTGATCTGAAACAGTCTGAAAAGATTGCTTTGACTATGCATGAGAATGACCCTTTCGGGTTGGCTCAAAGCTCTCTTTCCGGAGTTGATACCGGATCGCAGTCTTTTTTAAGAACTCCTCCATTTGCAGGTTTTGCGGTGTGGCAATGGTTCCGTTTTCGATCGAGATGGGAAGGTGCCTGTTTCCAATCTCATAAGCAATGGCTGCACCCTCCGCCATATCCTCCGGGGAGATCACGATCACGTCCTCTTTCGCTTCCTCCACCGTTACGTAGCAACGATCATCTAAGTAAAGGATATCTCCATCCTTCAGGATTGTGCCTGTGGGAAGGGCGAGGGCAATTTCGCTCCCTTTTTTGGTCGTGAGTCTCTGTCTGGGTTTTCTCCTCTCTTCCCAGCCTAGAACAATGGTATCCCTTTCGAGGCCATCGAGAGGGTGAAGATCTGTGAGTTTTATCTTTTGTTCGATTAATATCATCGCTAGAAAAGGAAATAACGCTGAGCCATGCAAAGAACATGGGCAGGGTCACATTTTAGAATTTCACCATTTGCCTTGACGATGTATGTTTCAGGGTCAACTTCAATCCGGGGAAGATGGTCGTTATGGATCATGTCTTTCTTACCGAGGCCGCGGCAGTTCTTGACAAAAGTGATTCTTTTCTGGAGTCCGAGCTTTTTAGCGATGCCTTTTTCGTAAGCAGCCCTTGAGAGGAACGTCAGGGAAGTGCTTAAAGGAGCGCGGCCAAAGGCGCCAAACATGGGCCTCATAAAATAGGGCTGAGGCGTTGGAATGGAGGCATTGGCGTCTCCCATCTGGGCATAGGCAATCAACCCGCCCTTGATGATCAAATTGGGTTTGACCCCGAAGAATGATGGTTCCCAAAGGACAATATCCGCGAGCTTTCCTGTCTCAATGGAACCCACATCCTCTGCGATGCCGTGCGTGATCGCCGGGTTGATGGCATATTTTGAGATATACCTCTTTGCCCTAACATTATCGTTCTCCCCTTTTTCCTCCTTGAGCCTGCCCCTTTGCCGCTTCATCTTGTCCGCTGTCTGCCAGGTTCGGAGGATCACCTCGCCCACCCTTCCCATAGCTTGGGAGTCCGATGAGAGCATGCTGAACGCTCCCATGTCATGAAGGATGTCCTCCGCTGCAATGGTCTCTGTCCTTATTCTTGAATCGGCAAAGGCCACGTCTTCGGGTATACGTGGATCAAGATGGTGACAGACCATGAGCATGTCAAGGTGCTCGTCCATCGTATTTATGGTAAACGGCATGGTCGGATTGGTTGAGGAGGGCAATACATTGCTTTCACCACATACCCTGATGATATCAGGGGCGTGTCCTCCTCCCGCACCCTCTGTGTGGTAGGTATGAATGGTTCTCCCCTTAAAGGCTGCAAGAGTGTCTTCAACAAAACCGGCTTCATTAAGGGTGTCTGTATGGATGGCCACCTGGACGTCATATTCGTCTGCCACAGAGAGACAGGTATCAATGGCAGCGGGTGTTGTCCCCCAGTCTTCATGCAACTTGAGTCCCATTGCTCCTGCCTCTATCTGCTCTTTGAGACTTTCGGGCCTTGAGGAATTCCCCTTTCCAAGAAAGCCGAGATTGACCGGAAAGGCCTCTGCCGCCTCGAGCATCCTATGGATGTTCCATTCACCAGGGGTGCAGGTTGTTGCGTTGGTGCCTGTTGCGGGACCTGTTCCGCCTCCGATCATCGTGGTAATCCCGGAGGAAAGGGCCTCTTCGATCTGCTGGGGACAGATAAAGTGGATATGTGTATCCACCCCTCCTGGGGTGGCGATCAAACCCTCTCCGGCAATCACCTCGGTGGAGGCACCAATGACCATTGCCGGATGGACGCCTTCCATTAAATCAGGGTTTCCTGCTTTTCCGATGCCGCAAATTCTTCCTTCTCTTATTCCGATATCCGCTTTTATGATTCCCCAGAAATCAAGGATGACCGCATTCGTAATCACCAGATCGAGTGCTCCATCCTTCCTCGTTGCCTTGGGTGACTGGCCCATCCCATCCCGGATGACCTTGCCACCCCCAAACTTCACTTCATCGCCGTAGGACGTCATGTCCTTTTCGATCTCGATTAGGATCTCTGTATCTGCAAGTCTGATCCGATCACCCGTTGTCGGGCCGAACATATCAGCATATTGCCTTCTGTCCATCTTAAGGCTCATCGTGCACCCCCAAAGCCCCCCGTCTTTAATCTTTCCAGGGCTATCCTTTTGGTTTCTGGCTCGTCGGTATTCCCCTCTGTCAGTGCATTGAGCCCACAAACGCTCTTTGTCCCTCCGAATTCCACGAGTTGAACCTCCCGTTCCTGGCCTGGTTCAAATCGGAGGGCTGTTCCCGCAGGTATGTTTAGCCTCATGCCGAAGGTCTTCTCCCGTTCGAAGACCAGGGCACGGTTCACCTCGAAAAAGTGATAATGGGAGCCGACCTGTATGGGTCTGTCTCCCGTGTTCCTGATGACGAGAGTCATCATCCTTCTACCGCTGTTGGCCTCGATGGGCTCATGTAATAAGAAATATTCGCCTGGGATCATGTCGCTCTCCTTTATCTCACCGGATGATGGATGGTTACCAGTTTTGTCCCATCAGGGAAGGTCCCTTCGACCTGGACCTCCTTGATCATCTCTGCCACCCCATCCATCACATCCTCCCTCCTCAGGATAAGAGCACCGAGCTGCATTAAGTCTGCCACCGTTTTCCCTTCCCGTATCCCCTCGAGAATTTCCCCAGTAATCAGGGCGATTGCTTCGGGATAGTTCAATCTCAATCCTCTGGCCCTTCTCTCTTTTGCCAGAGAAGAGGCCACATAAATAAGAAGTTTGTCCCGTTCTTTCTGTGAGAGCATCATTGATCAAGACCTCCATAATCATTCAAGTGAATCTTATTAGAGCGCCGCTTCCCCTCTCCGGCCTTCCCGGATGGTGATTGCGTCTTCGACATTCAACACAAAAATCTTCCCATCTCCGATATTCCCCGTTCGCCCTTCTTCTAAAATGATGTCCACTATTCTCTGCAGGTCACCATCTTTACAGGTCACCACCAAAAGTTCCTTAGGTAACTTGTCATATCTCATCTCGCCAATGACAATACCTCTCTGTTTGCCTCGACCCCGGACACTGATCTCCGTCAGGGAAGGGAATCCTTCCCCCTTCAGGCGTTCTTCCACATCTTTTAATTTCTCCGGCCTCAAAATAGCTTGAATCATCTTCATCGCGTCCATCTTCTGCTATGATCAATGTCCTTACCTCTTGCCCAGTGGGCCAAAAAGGTGGACGATTAGACGGTTAAATGGTTTGCAATGACTTCCTTACTGATGTCATGGGTTATTCCTTCAGAAACAATTGAACCTTTCTCCATGATGTAATAGTAATCTGCCAGACGCAGGGCGAATTCGAGATACTGTTCCACCAAGAGGATAGATATCGTTCCCTGTTCCTTGATGAACCGAATCGTATTTTCAATTTGCAGAACGATGGAGGGTTGAATTCCTTCGGTCGGCTCATCGAGAAGCAATAATTTTGGTTCTGAGACTAAGACTCGAGCAATCGCTAACTGCTGTTGTTCACCGCCGCTCAAGTTCCCTCCTTTTCGCAAAAGCATGCTCTTTAAGGCGGGGAATAGATCAAAGAGGCCTTCCGGAATAGCCATAGCTCTTCCTGCTTTATGAGCCTCCAGACCGAGAAGGAGATTCTCTTCCACAGTTAAATAGGGAAAAATATCCCGCCCTTGAGGCACATATCCGATTCCCTCTCTTGCCCGTTTTTCCGGTGCCCAGTGGGTGATCTCCTGACCATCGAAAAAGATCTCACCAGCGAGAGGACGGAGGAGCCCCATGACGGTTTTTAATAAAGTCGTTTTCCCAACCCCATTGCGGCCCATGAGAGCCATGACCTTTCCGGGGGGGATGGTAAGATTAATATTTCGCAGAATGGTAGTCTCACCGTAGGAGCAGTTCAGTTGCCGGATGGTTAGCATTCACGTTCCCCTTTTTCTCCCCTCCCCAGATAGACTTCTATCACCGTCGGGTCGTTTTGAATCCGTTCCATCGATCCTTCGCACAAAACGGAACCCTCGTGAAGGACCGTCACTTTTTTTGCAATCTGGCGAACGAATTCCATATCGTGTTCCACAATCAAGACGGATCTGTCTTTGGCGATCGCCTGGAGGAGTTCGCCTGTCTTCTCCCTTTCCCTTCCTGTCATTCCGGCCACTGGTTCATCAACTAATAAGAGCGATGGTTGCACAACAATGTTCATCCCAAGCTCCAGCCATTGCTTCTCACCGTGTGAGAGCGAGCCTGCCCTCTCGGAAGATTTATCGGCCAAGCCGATCATGTTCAGGATAGAAAATATCCTATCGCGATCTTCCCCATTCAATGAGGAAGAAAGGGTGCCCCAAAATCCTTCGCCCCGCCGCAAGGAAAGCTCGATATTCTCGAATAGAGTGAGGTTGACGAAGACCGAAGGGGTTTGAAATTTTCGGCTAATGCCCAACCTGGCAATTTTATGCTCGGTCAACCTCTGAATATCTTTACCTTCCCCGTAAAGAACCCGCCCACTTTCTGGCTTCACCCATCCACAAATGACATCCAGAAGCGTCGTTTTCCCTGCCCCATTCGGACCGATCAAAACCCGGAGTTCACCATAATCTACGAAAAAATTTACGCCATGGAGGGCTTTAAAGCCATTAAAATCGACCGTGACGTCTTCCAAATAGATGATCGTTACAGCCATAAACCCGCTCCTATCAATGGTACTTGCGAGGAAGGCCGTTCGGAGAAGAGGATCTTGCGAATCTCGTTTCCCGCCATCGCAAAATGGAAGTCATCCACTTAAAGCGACCCTTTCGCCAAAATCCCATTATCCCCTGAGGGAAGAGAAGAACGAAACTGATGAAAAGGACTCCTAAAAAATAGAGCCAGAGTTCTGGGAAGTTTTCGCTGAAGTAACTTTTGGCCGCATTCACTAAAACAGCCCCGATCACGGCACCTTTTAAAGTGCCCCTTCCTCCGACAGCCACCCAAATGGCCATTTCCACAGAAGGAAGGATCCCCATCATCGAAGGAGAGATGATGCCCACCTGAGGGACAAAGAGGGCTCCTGCCAAACCGGCCAATCCCGCTGAGATGGCGAAGATAAGAACTTTAAATAACGCCGGATTGTAACCTAAAAAGCGGAGCCGATTTTCTCCGTCTCGAATGGCCACGAGCACTTTACCCAGCTGAGTATGAGTAAGCCAGTGGCATAATAAGTAAGCGATCCCGAGCATCAAAACCGTCACCGCATAAAGACCTCGCATTGTGGCCGGTTCTGCCAGGGAAAACCCAAAGATGCTCTGGAGATTTGTTATCCCATTGGTCCCTCCCGTATATGGTTGTTGACCAATAAAAAGAGTAACGAAGATAAGGGCTAAGGCTTGGGTCAGGATAGAGAAATAAACCCCTTTAATCCTTGCACGGAATGTTGGAAAGCCGACCAAAAGAGCAAAGAGCATTGGGATCAGGAGAGTCATCGGCAAGGCGAACCAAGCATGATAGAAAGGCTTCCAAAACCGGGGAAGTTCGGTGAGTCCACTCCAGCTCATAAAGTCCGGCAAATCTTCTGCCTGAAGTTTGAGATAGGCTCCCATACAATACGCGCCCAAACCAAAATAGACACCGTGGCCCAGACTTAAAATCCCGGCATACCCCCAAATGAGGTCAATGCCCAGAGCGACAATAGCAAAGGTTAAGAACTTCCCAAACAAGTTCAAACGAAAGTCTGAGAGAAAAAAAGGTGCCAATGCCAGAAGAAGCATGACCAAGGCAAACCATTTAAACCTAAAGATGGCGGACTTAGCAGGCTTTGTATCCATCCGTAAAACTTTCTCAATCCAACGCGCGGGTCTTTAAGGAGAATAGTCCCTGCGGTTTTCCCTGGAGGAATAAAATCACCAGGATGAAGAGGATCACCTTTCCCATACTCGACGTACTGATCAATTCAAAGACTGGATTGAGGACGCCCATGACCAGCGCTCCGGCAATTGTCCCGGCGAGCCTTCCCGTCCCTCCCAGCACCACGACCATAAAGGCATCAATAATGTAATTTTGTCCGGTCGAAGGGCCGATCGATCCTAAGAGGCTCACAGCGCACCCTGCAATCCCGGCCAGGCCCGAGCCCAACGCAAAGGTGAAGGTGTCAACCTTGCGGGTTCGGATTCCCAAGCAGGCGCTCATGTCCCGGTTCTGCATGACAGCCCGCATACGTCGTCCTTGCGCCGTTCGGTATAGATAGAGATATATTCCCACCACACATAGGGTGGTGAGGGCGAGAATGAATAGACGGTTGTAAGGAAGTTGAAGCCCAGGCATAGCCTCCACTCCCCCTGCAAGCCACTTGGGACTGGTAACATCTACGTTATTGGCCCCAAAGATATTCCTGGCCGCCTGCTGCAATATCAGACTACATCCCCACGTGGCGAGGATACCTTCATACGGGCGTCCGTACAGAAAGCGGATCAGGACTTTTTCAAGCAAAAAGCCCAACAAAGCGGCCACGAAAAATGATAGGGGAAGAGAGATTAAGAAAGAGAGTCCAGCGGCCCCATGGCCGTAGAATTTGTTAAAAAGGCCTTGGAGAACGTACACGACATAAGCCCCCACCATCAGGAATTCACCATGGGCAAAGTTGATCACTCCCATAATTCCGAAAGTAATGCTAAGACCAAGGCCGACCAGCAGTAGAACGGAACTCAAGCTGAGGCCGTTAAAAATTTGAGAGAGGAGGGTTTCTATTCCCATCTTTTACGGTTTTCACCAAAAAGTATCTTTCCTCCCGCGCTTGCGCGGGAGGAAAGATGAATGAGTGCTGCGACTTATTTCTTACGGTCTACAATTTTTCCCGGTTCAAGTACTATTTTGTTGGAGACCAGTGAAGGAAATGGATCAGGAGCAACGGGTTTTCCGGAACTCCAGATGATATCAAACTGGCCGTCTGGCTTCACCTTGCCGACCTGAACAATCTTCCAAACGTGGTTGTTGGTAGGATCGACTGTAACCTCTCCTTCAGGAGCCTTAAACTTCAGGCCCCTCACCGCGGCACGGACCTTTAACGGGTCGGGCGTTCCAGCCTTCTCCACTGCTTTGGCCCAGAGATAGACACCGAAATAGTTAGCTTCGATTGGATCATCTGTCACACGATCCTTCCCGTAGCGGGCTTTATAGGCCGCCACAAATTTCTTATTCTCAGGAGTTTCCATGTTCATAAAATAGTTCCAGACAGCGAGATGATCTAACATGTTCTCGGCACCAATCCCGCGAATTTCGTCTTCAGCGATACTGACCGACATCGTCGGAATATCCTTTGCAGTAATCCCCGCAGAGCGAAGCTGTTTGAAGAAAGCCACATTACTATCGCCGTTCAATGAATTAAAGACGACATCGGGTTTGGCCGCCTTGATCTTACTGATCACGGTACTGTACTCCGTGTGTCCGAGTGGCGTATATTCCTCGCCCACCAGCGTTCCTCCTTCAGCTTTGAGTTGGGCCTTGACGATTAAATTGCAGGTTCTGGGAAAGACATAATCCGAACCGAGCAAATAAAACTTCTTGTGACCATTCTTCAAGAGCCATGTCACGCCCGGCATAATCTGCTGGTTTGCTGTCGCTCCGGTATAAATAATATTTTTTGAAGCTTCCAGCCCCTCGTACTGGACTGGGTAAAATAGGAGGTGGTCATATTTTTCAAAAACCGGCAGCACCGCCTTCCTGCTGGCGGAAGTCCAGCAGCCAAACACGACAGCGACCTTATCTTTCATGATCAGTTTCTTCGCTTTCTCAGCAAAGGTTGGCCAGTCAGAGGCCCCATCTTCTATGATCGGCGCGATCTTTCTGCCGAGTACGCCACCTCGAGCATTGATCTCTTCGATGGCTAACAGTTCTCCGTCTTTTACTGCGACCTCACTGATCGACATCGTACCGCTCAGGGAATGTAGGATTCCGACTTTGATGGGTTCCTTTTCAGCGGACCGAGCAGCATTGATCCAAACACTGCCAACGCTAACAACCACGGCGATGATAAAGATGGACAGGATAAAGGTTCGGCTTTTTACCTTCAACATTTTCTTCCTCCTTAGATTTAATTTTCGAATGAGTACCCCTTCGATTTTTTCTTAATGCAAGGCCTTTGTCTTTGATATGATCAAGAATAATGCCAAACAAGATGATTCGTCTCTGTATAAGGACTAACGTGTTGAAATCGAAGTCACTTGTTCCTGTGGCAGAAAAGCAGAGTGAGAAAGGTAGAGACAGACAAGAAATATGAAAAAGCGACAATTTTGTTTGAAAAGAAAGGCAAACCCACAATTTTGTGGGATTAGGCACGATACGATTTTGGGTTAATTCGAAGCTTTCTGACGCTGTAAGAGACTACCCTTTCCGAGGTTTTCAAAAGCCTGGCCGCCTCGGCCATATTTCCTCCTGCGTTTTTGAGGGCATCGATGATCAGCTCTTTCTCATAATTTTGAACTGCCCCTTCAAACGAAAGGGAAGGGAGGGTACCGGATTGCTCCCCCGTCTGAAGGGTAGGGGGGAGGTGGTGGCTGTGGATGACCCGATCCGTGCAGAGGAGAACGGCCCTTTCTACGGAATTCTCGAGCTCTCTCACATTGCCCGGCCAATGGTATTGCATGAGCATGTCGATCGCTGGAGTCGAAATCCTTCGAACGTCCTTTTTATGTTTTTGATTGAATTTTTCAACAAAATGATCGGCCAGAAGCAAAATATCCGTCTTTCTCTCTCGAAGGGGCGGGATGAAGATCGGGAATACATTCAGACGATAATACAGGTCCTCCCTAAAAGTGCCTTCCTCAATCGATCTTTCCAAGTCTTTGCTGGTGGCGGTGATAATACGCACATCAACCCGAAGCGTTCGGTTTCCTCCGATCCTTTCAAATTCTCTTTCTTGAAGGACCCTGAGAAGCTTTGCCTGGGCAACGAGGTTTAACGTTCCAATCTCGTCGAGGAAAAGCGTTCCACCGTCGGCTCTTTCAAATCTCCCCATTCGCTGCTCGGTGGCTCCTGTGAAGGCACCCCTCTCGTGTCCGAAAAGCTCGCTCTCGGTGAGCGTGTCGGGAAGGGCTGCGCAGTTCAGTTTCAAAAAAGGCTTTGAGGCCCGGGAGCTATTGAAATGGATCGCATTTGCCACTAACTCTTTTCCGGTGCCACTTTCACCCCGGATGAGAACGGTCACATCCGTGTTGGCGATCCTCTCGATCATCTGAAAGACCTCGTTCATCTTATTGCTGGTGCCCGCAATGTTGTAAAGGCTATATCTCTCTTTCAGCTTTTCCCTAAGAGTGATGTTTTCATTCAGAAGTTGTTTCTTTTCATCCTGGACCATCTGCTGAATCTTGAGCCCCTGGGCGATCGCGGATGCCACGATGGAGAGAAGGCGAACATCTTCTTCAAATGCAATGTCTTCGTTGAAAAGCCGATCGACGCTTAATGCTCCATAAATGGTAGACCCCACCTTGACGGGCACACAGATAAAGGAGATATCGCTCTTCTTGACATCGTTTCTCGATTGAGTTCGATTCAGAAAGAGTGGCTCCTTCTCGATTTGGGGAACGACGACGGGTTCTCCCGTTTCCACCACTTTTCCAGTCACTCCCTCACCGACCAGATATCTCCCCCTTTTCATCTCGTCCTCGGTCATCCCGTGGGCCGCCCGGATTTCCAGTTCTCCTGTATCGGGGTTGAGTAGAGTGATCGTTCCCCGGTTCATTCCTAAGCGAGAATGGAACGTAGCGAGAATATCGGACAGGACTTCCTGGCAGTTCAGGGTGGAACCAATCAGCTGACTGATTTCGTAAAGAACCGTAAACTCTTTGAGCTTCCTTTCGAGGGAAATCAAAAGCTTGTCCCGAGAGGTAGCGGTTTTCTTGATGACTGCCGCAGAACCAGGCAGTGCGGGAACAGACCCGATCAATGAAATCTGACCTCCAGTTTGAAAAGAAGTTTATAATAGATGAGCAATCCTTATGCCATTTGGTTCGAATAATCATTAAGATGGATTCCTTAACATTATTGTATAGTTTGATCGGACGCCTATCGATTTCAATATTAGGATATGGGAAAAATCTTTGTTGAAATTTAGACAGGCTGTTAAAAAACAACCAAAACATTCAAGAGATAGCTCCATTGGCATTTAGGGAGTGCAGTAAATGGTTGCAGAGTGTATAATAGAAAAAACCAAGGGACAGAGCAACTGGCCACCTTCTTCAGGCTCTAAAAGTGCATATAGGGAGACGCGGCCATAATGTTTACTCATCGGGGGGCAACGACGCATGGCTCAATAAATTATTAGGAGCCTCATCATAGTAATGACGTTGATTTGTAAAATCCCTCCTGCCCTCCCTTTTCCTAAGGGAGGAATTACCCCTCTTTGGCAAAAAGGGGCGAGCGGAGATTTCCAAACGCTTACGTCGATCCTATTTCGGGACCATTAATATAATCGTCAGGAGGGGCAACGGCTGTTATGAAATCCGTTCTGATTATTGAAGACGAAAAGGATATTGTGGATTTAATTGCGTATCATTTGAAACAATCAGGTTTTTCCGTCATTTCGGCCCTGGATGGCCCTGCAGGGCTGGAAAAGGCCAGAAGGGAACATCCCCGTCTCATCATTCTGGATTTGATGCTTCCGGAAATGGACGGAAAAGATATCTGCCGTTCACTTAAGTCAAACCCGCTGACTCAATCCATTCCTATCCTCATGCTTACTGCAAAGGCGGAGGAGACAGACCGGTTGATTGGATTTGAGTTGGGAGCGGACGATTATGTGACCAAGCCTTTCAGCCCGAAGGAATTGGTTCTAAGAGTGAAGGCTATCCTTCGCCGCAAGGAGACGGATCAGGAGGGAGAGAAGATTATTCGGGTGGGCGATCTGATGATCGATATCGACCGGCACCATGTCTCGGTCAAAAAGAGCGAAGTTCGTCTGACCTCTACGGAGTTTAAGTTGCTTGCAGAACTCGCTTCTAAAAGGGGGAGGGTTCAAACCCGGGAGCACCTTCTGGATAAAGTCTGGGGGTATACTTATGAAGGGTATGCAAGGACGGTGGATACACATATACGCCGATTGAGGGAGAAACTCGGATCTTTAGGTGACTCGATCGAGACCATCCGTGGGGTGGGTTACCGGTTTCGAGAGGAGAGCGAATGAGTCTGCGTCTTCGATGGAAATGGATGCTGTTTTTTATATTTCTTGTTCTTATCTTTTTCGCCATCCAAGTGTACCTGCTTTACTTTTTCAGGAAGTCCTTTCTTTTGTCTTCTCTTTTTAGTGTGATCCTGATCATTCCCCTGGCCTACTTCCTATCGAGATCTCTCACTAACCCCATATTGGAAGTGACCCAGAAAGCGATTCAATTGGTTTCCAGCAATTTCGGTGGGGAGGTTCAAGTCCGTCCAACGGACGAACTCCGAAGTCTTTCAAAGGCGATCGGGGAGATGGGTACCCAGTTGAGGAATAAGATCGAAGAGATTTCCAACGAAAAAGACTACCTCCAAACCATTCTCAAAGGCATGACGGAGGGCGTTTTGGTCGTGGACGGGAGAGCCCGCATCTTGATGGTAAATGACGCCCTTCGACAGTTGTTGTCACTTTCCTCGGATGTATCAGACAGGATGCCGGTGGAAATCATCCGGAATGCAGAACTGGAAGAAGCCATTCGGAAAGCCATGGAGGGCGGTGAGAACATCGCCCTTGAGTTGGATCTTAATAAAGCCGGAGAGAAAACGATTGAAGTCAGTGTGGTGAGCATCCATCCTTCCGGTACAAGGAAGGATGAAGACAGCGAGGGAATTAGGGGGGCCGTTGCTGTTTTTCACGATATCACTCGCTTGAAGCAGTTGGAAAAAATTCGGCAGGATTTCGTGGCCAATGTGTCGCACGAATTACGGACTCCTTTGACGACGATCAAGGGATATGCTGAGACGCTTTTGGATGGAGCCCTGAAAGAAGATCAGGCCTTTCAGTTTGTCCAGGTGATTAAGAGGCATACCGACCGCCTGACAAAAATTGTGGAAGACCTATTGATGCTGTCAAAAATTGAAACAAAAGAATTTCAACTGAAGACGGAGAGTATCTCCCTCCCGAACTTGATGGATGATATCATCGACTTTCTAAAGGAGCCCGCGGAAAAGAAGAAGATATCACTCTCCCGGCATGAAACCCCTTCCTCCCTGGCCATTCGGGCTGACCGCAGCTATTTGGAACAGATTTTGATTAATCTCTTGGATAATGCCATTAAGTATACTCCTGAGGGAGGAAGGGTGATCGTCTCAGCGGCTGAAAAAGATTCAAAGGATATTCAGTTTTCGATAGAGGACAATGGTATCGGCATTCCCAAAGAAGACCTTTCCAGAATTTTTGAACGTTTCTATCGAGTGGATAAAGGAAGGTCTAAGGAATTGGGGGGAACCGGCCTCGGACTCTCCATCGTGAAACATCTCGTCCAAGCGCACGGCGGAAAGGTTTGGGTCGAAAGTCAGCTGGCGAAAGGGTCCACCTTCTATTTCAGCTTGCCAATAAGATCGGAGGCAATGATCTAACCGCTCCCCCCTCACTCCGGCTTCCCACCGCACATGATTTAACCCTGATCTCTCATTCGTAACAAAAATTTCACATGATGATCATCAAACCTCAACATTCATGTATTTTATGTTATTAACAGTCTCATAATAATAAAGACATTGATTTGTAAAATTCCTCCTAACCTCCCCTTGGCAAGGGGAGGAATTACCCCTCTTTGGCAAAGAGGGGCGAGGGGAGATTTTCTAATGACTGTTTCAATTCAATTTTGAGAACCTTTAAAGTTACGGCGCGATGATCCATGACAGCAGTCCTTTGCATCGTTTCAAATAGATCTTCAGAAAATATCGCGACAAAAACTTCTGTGGCCATAGCGGCGCAAGGAGGAAGGGATGATCAATATTGTTCAAGCGTTTTTTATATTTGTCGTCATGGGAATGAATGTGAGTGCAAGGCAGGAGAAAATAGTTCCCATAAGATGGATCAATGAAGCAGAGATGAAACTCGCCCAAATTGATAATTACACTTCATTCTTTCATAAACAGGAGCGAGTCAAGGGAAAACTTAAGGAAGAAGAGGTTGTGTTTCTCAAGTTTAAGAAGCCCTTCAAGATTTACATGAAGTGGTTAAAAGATCCGGGGAAGGGCCGTGAGGTGCTCTACGTCGAAGGATGGAATCACAACAGGATGAAGGTCCATGAAGTTTGGATGAAAAGAAATTTCACACTCGATCTGGATGCGAAAGGCTTTCTTGCCATGAGAGGCAGCCGGCACTCGATCACAGAATCCGGGTTAGAAAACCTCCTAAGGGTTCTTGGAAAAGACGTATATGGCGGCATCCAATCCGGTGAGTTCACCTACAGAGAGCTTGGTGAAGAGACGGTTTATGGCCGTCCATCCATGAAAGTTGAATACCTCTTCCCGAAAGATAAGACAAGAGGCTACTATTGCTACTGCGCCATCATCAATATCGACACCGAAACCAAAATTCCCATCAGAGTGAGGATATACGACTGGGAGGGGTTACTCATCGAAGATTACGGATTTGAGGGCCTCAGGTTGAATGCAGGGCTAACGGATGCCGACTTCGCCACGGAAAACCCGGAGTATCATTTTTCTTCTTCCAATACAGAAGCTCCACCCTTTAAAACCTTCCAGTAGGAGGGCGATTAATATCTACTGCTGTAGTGCACAAATAACACTGACCCCTATCAATATTTTGTTCGGACGTACCACTCGGAGGTAAGCGAATGAGACATCCATCCGAAAAGTCTCGGTCCTTATTTCGTTCTTTTGTCCTGGCTGATCTCATCACTCTGGCCAACGCCAGCTGTGGGATGGGGGTCATCTTTTTGTGTTTAAAACATGTAACCGGCAGCCATACTCCTTATCTTTGGTGCATCTTTGTCCTCCTCCCTCTATCGCTCGTTTGTGACGTTCTGGACGGATTCACGGCTCGCCGTCTCACCCGCCATTCGCCTCTGGGAGGCGATCTCGACTCTTTAGCTGATATCGTTTCTTTCGGCGTAGCGCCGGCGGCACTTGGATTCACATTGGGTTTGCGGGGCCTATGGGATGCGCTTGTTCTGATTTACTTTGTCGTTTGTGGAATTAGTCGACTGGCACGATTTAATGTCACGGCCGCGACGCTTGCGGACGAAACGGGGAAAGTAAAATATTACGAAGGGACTCCCATCCCCAGCAGCATCCTCATTGTAGCCATTCTCGGGATTTTTTACTGGCAAGGGCATGTTGACAATCTCCTTCCCCTTGGATCTTACCAGATTGGACTGTGGGTATTTCATCCCCTCACAGTCCTTTACGCGGTGAGCGGGAGTGCGATGATCAGCGCCATTCGCATTCCGAAACCATAAGACCTCTCTTCGTGTTGTGAAATTATTCTGAGCGAAGAGCTAAGACATTGCAATCTTTCTTGAAGATCACAAAAAGGAGCCCGTGGGAAAATCCACGGGCTCCTTTTGTGTTTGTGGATGAAAGGATTGTTGGATGATGTTATGATAAAACCCGTTAAAAAAGAATGAGGGGGTTAAGCGTTATCCAATGAGACCCGATTTCTTATGGGGTGTGGCAACCTCGGCCTTTCAACTGGAAGGGTCTGTGCATGCGGATTGGACGGCGTGGGATCCTGCCTTGCAGTCGAAGCCGGACGTCACTCGCCATTATCACCTTTTCAGGGAGGATCTAAAATTACTCAAGGAATTGGGCGTGAATGCTTATCGCTTCTCGGTGGAATGGAGTCGAATCCAACCGGAGGAAGATCGATGGAATGACGAAGCGATTCAGCACTATCAGGAGATCGTCCGCATCCTTCGCCAAAACAATATAGAGCCCATGGTGACCCTACACCATTTTACAAACCCCCAATGGTTCTCCGAAAGGTATCCCTGGCACGAAGCTCATTCCGTATCGAAGTTCTTGAACTATGTCGAAAAAGTGGCATCCGCCCTGAAAGACGTGAAGTACTGGATCACAATCAACGAGCCTTATGTTCTTCTTCTGGGAGGATATCTCGAAGGGTGCATGCCCCCGGGGATTCAAAATTTTCAGTCCTTCCTGAAGGCATTGGAGTATCTTCTCCGCTCTCACCAAGAGGCATATGATCTTCTCCATTCCATCAGGAGGGATGCCATGGTCAGCATCGCTCACAATATGGCCACCTTTGCTCCCTGTCAGAAATGGAACCCTTTTGACAGACTCCTTTCTCGTTTTGCCCAATTCTTTTACAATCGCTCCCTGCTCGATGCCTTCCTCACCGGCCGCCTGAAAATAAAATTTCCCTTTGTGAGATCGATTGAAATGGATGTTCCCATCGAGGGAAAACTCGATTTCTTCGGGGTGAACTATTATACGAGAATTCACTTGAGATTTAATCCCCTTCGGAAGATGGGGGTTGAGCTGAAACATAAGGATATGGAAAGACAGGGAGTGTCCGATATGGGATGGGAGATCCATCCCCACGGTCTGGAAAGAGTGCTGAGGGAGGTATCGAAACTTCGTATTCCTATCATCATTACCGAAAATGGCATTGCCACTGACGATGACGGGAAAAAGGAGAAATTCATTAAGAGCCATGTGGATGTGATTGAAGGATGCTTGAAGAAGCAGATAGACGTAAGGGGCTATTTTTATTGGTCTTTGCTGGACAATTATGAGTGGCTCCGAGGATTTGATGCGAGGTTCGGTCTCTACCGCGTCGATTATGATACGCTAAAACGTAAACCCACCGTCGCTGCCGCCTTTTATTCCTATATCATCAAATCCAGGTCCATTTTTTAACCGAAATATCATCTTTTCGTCATCCATCCGTAACATTAACCTATTAAGATTTCATACAAATGTTGCTTTGCGATTTCCATATTCATACAAGATATTCCGATGGCTCTGTGGGTCTCAGGAGAACGGTAGACCTTTTCGGCCAGGCAGGTTTCGATGTCATTGCGATTACGGATCACGTCGTCAATGGAGACAATCCCTTCGGGAAACTTGCCAATCGGTTCAAATTCTCTGTGACCGGTGAAAGTTTTAAGACGTACATGTCTCACATCGCAGAAGAGGCCGAGAGGGCATGGGACCGATACGGGATGCTGATCATTCCTGGGGTCGAGATTACGAAGAGCTCTTTCTCCTCCGGCAAATCGGCTCATCTCCTCCTGATCGATATCAAAGAATTCATCCCGGCTTCGTGGGATTATGAGAAGATTTTTCTTGAAGCAAAGAAGCAGGATGCTCTCATCGTCGCGTGTCACCCTCACCGGACCTCGGACAAGACTTTCGTCGATACGCTTTTTCTCTGGAATAATCGAGACAAGTATGCCAGGTATATCGACGCCTGGGAGATTGCCAACCGGGACGATGTCTTTAACGTCATCAGTCTGAAAAAATACCCTTACATCGCAGGAAGCGATTTTCACAGGGTCAGGCACCTGTATTCGTGGAAATCCCTCCTTAATTGTAAAAAGGATATGGAATCCATCAAACAATGTATTCGATCGAACTGGGGAGTCGCGATCACCCTCTTTAGAAATTAGGAAAGTAACATGGGAACGCACGACGACATAAGTCCTATTTTAATTTGTCATTCCGGGCTTGACCCGGAATCCAGTGTTTTCCTGGATTTCTGCTGGAGTTTACCCCGTACTCCATAGGGGGCAGGAATGACGTTCTTCGGTGAGATTAATATCAGCATGAGAAGTCATTTGCCGGCAATCTTGGATAAAAGGGATGAAATAAAAAATTAGAGGGAGAAAACTTATGGTGCTCTTTTGGATTTTTGGTGTGCTCGTTTTTTTCGGATTGATCATCTACGGTCTTCAGATCGTTGCGGTTCGGTTAGCCCTTTCTCCGGTAAGAAACCGGGAGGGGCATCCGATCCTCTCTCAATCCTGTCCCCCCATCTCTGTCATCAAACCCCTCAAAGGGTTAGAAGACAATCTGTTTGGCAATCTTGAGAGCTTTTGCGTCCAGGATTATCCGGAATATGAAGTGATTTTCTCTCTTCAAGATGAGAATGACCCGGCTTATAAGGTTGTCCGGAAGGTAAGAGAGAAGTTCCCGGATAAACCCATTTCGATCGTTGTTGAAAGATGCCATCATGGATTCAATCCAAAGGTCAATAATCTCTTCCCAGCCTACCGGCACTCCAAATATCCCATCATCTTAATAAGCGATAGCAACGTCATGGTGGACCCGTATTACTTAAGAACGATTGTAAAGCCTCTGGATGACCCGGAAGTCGGACTGGTTTGCAACCTCATTAAAGGCATCGGGGGAAAGACCATCGGTTCGATCTTTGAGAACCTCCATTTAAACTCTTTTATCTTGGGAAACATTTGTTTCCTGGATAGGTATCTAAGGATCCCTTGCGTGGTGGGGAAATCCATGCTCATGAGAAAAAGCGATCTGGAAGCCGTCGGCGGCCTGGCGTCTGTGAAGGATGTTCTGGCAGAGGATCATTTCATCGGTGAAAAGATCAGAGGGCAAAAACAAAGGGTGGTCATCTCAAATTACTTGATCAATAACGTAAACGAATACTGGAATCTCCAGAAGTTTATCAATCGTCATGTCAGATGGGGAAAGATGAGATGGAAAATTGGAGGGGTGAAATACCTTCTTGAGTTGACCATAAACCCTGTATTCACCGCATGTCTCCCCTTACTCCTATGGGGTCCGACAGAAAAAACACTTTCTATCCTGGCGCTGGTTTGCCTGATAAAAATCATCGGCGACTTTTATCTCGGAAGGAGCATCTCAACGCCCACGCACCCTTCGGTCTACCTGTTATCACCGATCAAAGACATCCTCATGGGCGTGCTGTGGTTTGCTCCGTTGGCGGACGACACCGTGGTCTGGAGAGGGAACCGGTACCTAATGGGCAAAGATACAAGACTATCCCTCTGTCCAGAAAGAGGAGGGGCATGGAAGACCAGAATCGTGGAAGGGATCAAAGCGAAAATAGCCTGGTAGGCGAACCGCATCGATGGGGAGGGAATGAGCGAATTTGCTTTATACGAAGACGAAACTGAACAAAAGCAGCATTTCAGCGCTATTCAAAGGCTTGTCAGGGATGTGCACTCTCCAGAAGAGGAGATCCGTCCTCTTTATGAGGATGTTTTGAAAGAGTTTAAGAGCGAGGCAAGAATTAAGACCTTCCTATCTATCCTTGTCAGCAAGAAGGTCAAGGAACTTCTCGACGCGAGGAGAAGGTAGATACTTCAAATTCAGAATTCTCCTTGAGGACTCATTGTTATTCTGAATGGCTAAATTCCAAGAAGTTTCTGTGATCAAACCCCGGTGAGGTCGATTCGGTGCACTCGGAATAAATTTAACAGAAAGTTCATCGATCTTTAATGAAATCGTAATAATGGTTTTGTATTGTTTAGCCATCCTACGAAAGGAGGGATGTGGAAATGGAAAAAACGGCTTATTTTCCAAACACCACGGTCAAACTTGAAGCTTTCTTGGCGAAGTGGGAAACAGTCATTACTGTCCTGGTCACGCTTTGCGCGGTCGTAACGATTGTCCTCGGAATAGTCTGGCTGTTTCTGAGGAAAGACACATTGCTCTTCACTACCTTGAGCTTCGGTTTTTGCTATTTGATCGGAAGAAGTTTTTGGAGGTTCAGATCTCAGCAAATTTCTTTGGAAAATTAACGTATCGATACCAGGAGGAGTTCTTCCATGATCTTGAGAGAAGGGGAGAAAGTGAAGAAAACGGAAAATGGGATCATTTATGAGGTGAAAAAGATCCACGATAAGGGATTCGTGATCTTAAGCTCAGAAGATGGGTCGAGGACCGCATTGATGAATATGAAAGACTTGGAATTGCACTTTACTCTGGTCGGGACGAGTCTTGCGGAGGGGCGAAGCTCCTCATAAGGAGCGAACGCAATGGGAGGCGGATGGCTTGGTTGTACCTTTTCGCTGCGGGAGTGTTTGAAATCGGCTGGATCTACAGCCTGAAATTCACGGAAGGATTTACCCGGCTTTGGCCCACGGTTTCTTACGGCTTTTTTGGTATCGGAGCCGTCATTTTTCTTTCCTTGGCCCTGAGATATATGCCTGTGGGAATTACTTACGCGGTTTGGGTAGGAATAGCTGCAGCGGGCAGCAATCTTGTGGGGATCCTTTTTTTAGGCGAACCTTACAGGTTTGCAAAAATTTTATAAGCTATGCCAGAAAA
>DBZJ01000211.1:242-4652 GCA_002311635.1 Syntrophaceae bacterium UBA1163 | reverse complement strand
TCTTTTCAATGTCTTCTTTCCGGAGCTTATTCTGGTTTTTTCCTTCTAAGAAGTCGTTTGCCCCATAAAGGAAGAAAACCTTTCCTCTTCGTTCTTTCGGTTTACTTTTATTCAAAATGAAAAGACAGGCTGGGATGCTTGTTCCAAAAAAAAGATTGGAGGGAAGTCCAACAACTGCTTCGAGCAAATCTTCTTCCAAAATCCCTTTCCGAATTTTTCCCTCAGTGCCTCCCCGGAATAAAGCTCCATGAGGAAGCACAATACCAGCCCGTCCTCTGGGATTCAATGTTGCAATCATGTGCTGGACAAAAGCATAATCCCCGTATCCTTTTGGAGGGATGCCAAACCGGAAGCGTCGATAAGGGTCATGCTGGGCTTCTTCATAGCCCCAATTTTTCAAGGAGAAGGGAGGATTGGCTATAACAATATCGAACTCCATAAGCTTCCCTTTTTCAGTTAGAAGCTTGGGTGACCTTAAGGTATCCCCTTTTTCCAATTTTGCATCCTTCAATCCATGGAGCAACATATTCATTTTGCAGATGGCCCATGTGCCGATATTTCTTTCCTGACCAAAAAGAGTGATGTTTCGAGAATTTTGTCTTTTATCCCTAAGATGATAAACCGATTGAACAAGCATTCCTCCCGAACCACAGGCGGGGTCACAAACACGCATTTTTTCCTGGGGGTCCAAAATGTCAACCAAAAGAGTGACGACTTCCTTGGGTGTATAAAATTCTCCTCCTTTTTTCCCCGCATCGTCAGCAAATTGACCGATTAAGTATTCATAGGCTCGTCCCAAAATATCCGGCTCGCTTAAGTCTTCATTGCACAGGCGAATCTTTGAAAAATGGGCAATCAACTTGGAAAGGATGACATCCGGCAATCTATCCTTATCGTTAAAATCCGTGACTGTAAGCACACCCTCTAAACTTGATGTATTCCGTTCTTCCAAGGCATCGTTTGCCTTATTTAGGATTTCACCAAGATTTTGAGTGTGTGATTTGATATATGCCCATCTTGCTGTTTTCGGGACATCGAACTCATGCTCATCAGGATCGTTCCAGGCTAATTTTTTATTACCTGTTTCCTTTTCAATCCTTTCAGCCTCTTCTTCAAATACATCTGAAAGACGCTTTAGGAACAACAAGCCGAAGATATAGTTTTTATAGTCTGCTGCATCAATGCTCCCCCTGAGAATATTGGCTGATTCCCAGAGGTGTGATTTCAAGGTATCTAAATTCAGTTTACTCATGTTTTCCCTCTGTTCGATTTTTGGAAATGAAGAACTTTCTCAGAATAAATTTGTATTATAAAATACGTAAAAAGTCAATAATAATATTATAAAATATAGTTTAACATCAATTGATATACAGTTAAACTATAATAATGTATATAACCTTATGTATTTTTTAAAGAAGTATATCCTGTTTGACTTATTATTAAATGATCCAGGGGCGTTAAATTAACGGCGAGACAGGCATCAACCAGTTTCTGGTTCAAAGACAAGTCATTCCGACTTGGTTTTAAATTTCCTGAAGGGTGATTATGAACAAAAATAAGGCCGGAAGCGTTTAATTCAAGGGCCCTCTTTATGATCTCTCTCGGATAGACCGCTGATTGATCAACCGTTCCTTTAAACAAATCTTCAACAGCGAGAACGATATTGGCGCTGTTTAGATAAACGACTTTGAAGACTTCCTCTTTCAGATTTGACATGGACATGGAGAGATACTCAATCATATCTTCAGGCCCATGAATGACGGTTTTCCCTATTATCTGTTCCTTAAGCTGTCGCTTTGCAATCTCTGTCGCCGCAAGTAACTGGGCAATCTTTGCGGAGCCCAAGCCTTTTATTCTTACTAGGTCTTTCCTATTGGCATTAAGCAAACCTCTAAGACCACCAAATTGGTTGATTAGCTCTCTTGCCAAGGAAACAGCGTCCTTCCCTTTAACCCCAATTCGGAGGAGTATCGCTACTAACCCTGCATCAGAAACAAACTCAGGCCCTCTTTCCAGCAAAAGTTCCCGCGGACGTTCTGATTTAGGCCAGTCCTTTATCCCTTTCAAGTTATCAGTCTTACCTGATTGTTTCATTAATATTGGAACCTTTGGATAAGTGTAATGTGAGTTTACTAAATTGGGATAAAGAAAGCAATTGAGAAACTTTCTTCCTCCCAAAAATGGTAAAGGAGGGGGTAAGGTGATATGGTTGAATCAAATCAAGGTTTTTTTCGGGTGGGAAGGGAGAGCTGCTTCCCCGATTCTGAGTAGGCGAGGCCGAAATGCTGGTAGGCTAATTCTGTGGCTTTCCTTCCGTTCTGCATTCTTGCCACAAAACCGATCTTGAGGAGAAACGGTTCAATCATGTCGACCAATGTGTCTGCTTCTTCCTGGAGGGTCGCTGCAATCGCCTCAAGACCCACGGGTCCTCCTTTGTAATACCGGATGATCGTTTCCAGGAACCTTCGGTCAAGGCTTGTCAAACCGATTTCATCCACTCCTTCCAAGCGCAGTGCCTCATCGGCAATGGCCTTGTCGATCTTTCCTTGCCCGCGGATCTCGGCAAAATCCCTGACGCGTTTAAGAAGCCGGTTCGAAATTCTCGGTGTCCCTCTCGACCGCTTGGCGATTTCCTCTGTCCCCCCTTCGTCAATGGGAATTCTTAAGAGGGCCGCCGACCGCCTGACCACCTGGCAGAGTTCTTCCACGGAATAGAAATCGAGGTTCCTCAATATTCCAAAGCGCTCCCGAAGAGGTGCAGAAAGGAGTCCTGCTCGTGTGGTGGCGCCCACAAACGTGAACCGCTCCAGCCGGTACCGGTGGCTTCTCGCGTGAGCCCCTTTATCAAAAATGAAATCAATGCAGAAATCTTCCATGGCTGGGTAAAGGAATTCCTCCACGACCTTTGGAAGTCTGTGCACCTCATCGATGAACAAAACATCCCCTCTCTCCAGATGCGTGAGGATACTGATCAGGTCGCCCCCTTTTTCAATAGCAGGCCCGGAGGAAGTGACAATGCGAACTCCCAATTCTGTGGCAATGATATGGGCAAGAGTCGTCTTTCCCAACCCGGGCGGCGAATGAAAAAGAATGTGATCCAGAGGCTCTCCACGCTTCTTGGCCGCCTGGATTGCAATCTCCAGGGTCTCCACGACCTGTTTCTGACCGATATACTCAGAAAGCTTACGGGGCCTCAGGTCGAGGTAATCCTCGGCTTCAGGCTGGATTCCCTCGGCTTCCACCTTTGGATCGGGTCGTCTGCTCTCCTCGGATTCCTTCATCTTCCTTTCCCCCCCGCCTGCCTTAATCAGGTAAGCGGCTCTAAACCGTACTCATGCAAGCCGTGCAGATTTGCCTCAAAGTTGTACAAAAAACACTGCCAGAGGTAGGTGGGTGTGCTGAAAAAAACTTTATAGCGGGACCTTTATCGTTTCGCTACTCTGTTTCCAAACAATGCACGTAGGCCGCATCAAATTAAACCGCATGTTCCCCATAAAATATAAAACAAACCGCTTTATAAAGTTTTGGAAGTACACCCACCTACCAATTCAATGAAACGTTAAAGTTTTCCCTAAGACAGGTCAAGGTGAAATATCTTTTTGTCCTCGATACACCTCTTCAAACAATTCTTCCGGGGTGGAAATACTCGGGTTTCTAAGCATTGCGTCTTTCACCAATCGTTGCGCTTCGCTTAACTTATGGCCCAAGTCCTTGACCAAAACCTCCTCAACCTGTTTCTTAAAGTCCACGACCTCGACATCGATTGAAATTTGATCCTCCCTCATCAGCGCAAATTTACCCACTTTTCCCTGGAGGGTGGCAATAATCTTGTCAGCCGTTCTCTTCCCCACTCCCTTCAGGTTTTCGAGGGTTTTCGAATCCCTCTCCTCTATCGCCTTGGCAATCTTCGGGATGGGCATCATGAGGGCCTTCACCGCGGTCGGCGGGCCAATGTCTTCGACGGTAATGAATTTCTCGAAGAATTCCTTCTCCGGCTCGAAATTAAAACCGATGAGCAGAGGCTTGGGTTGCCGTTCGGTCTGGTGGTAGTATACATAAAGTTTAACGATCTCTCCGTCGTCCCCTGCTCGCTTCGGATTGAAGGTTTGCCGAACAATCGCAGGGAGGAGGATCTCATACCCCACCCCATTTGCCAGGACAACGATTCTATCCTCTTCTTTCTTGAGCAACTTTCCCTCGATATAGCGGATCATCTTCTACCTGCCTAAAAGTTCGTACGGCGCACTCGTTATTCTTTCAGGTCTTTGGGTATAACCATCGCTAGAAATCCCAAATTCCAATACCCAAATCCCAAACAAATCCGAAATTCCAATTTCGAAATTCTAAACGATCATCTATTCTAGAACTTGGTATTTTGGTCATTGGTGCTTATTTGGAATTTGGTGCTTG
>DBZJ01000211.1:0-177 GCA_002311635.1 Syntrophaceae bacterium UBA1163 | reverse complement strand
GCTTATTTGGAATTTGGTGCTTGTAATTTGTAATTTCTCTGCTTCTCTTTTAAGAAGCAGAGGTTACCAATGAAAATTTTCGTTTCGAGAAAGACCGGTCAAGGCAAGGGCCAGGGCATCCCCTGCGTGGCTCGAGTTCAGGGGATTTTCGATTCTGAGGATTTGACGGATCGCTTT
>DBZJ01000138.1:29376-29950 GCA_002311635.1 Syntrophaceae bacterium UBA1163 | reverse complement strand
GATGAGGTGGGAAGAGGGCCCTTAGCCGGGCCGGTGGTCGCAGCAGCTGTTATTCTGCCTAAGGATGGGATAGGCCCCCAACTCTTCGACTCCAAACAAATCTCTTCGAAAAAGCGGGAAGAACTTTACTCTTCGATCCTGAATGAAGCCTTGGGTGTGGGGGTTGGGGTCGTTGGACAGGAGGAGATCGATCGCATCAATATTCTCCAGGCGACGCTAAAAGCCATGGCTCTGGCCATTGGAAACCTTTCCCCGCCTCCGGATTTCATTCTGATTGACGGTCTTCAAGGTATTACATTTCCCATTCCTCAGAAACCCATCCGAAAAGGCGACCAGCTCAGTAACTCTATTGCGGCAGCTTCCATCGTCGCCAAAGTGACTCGGGACCGAATGATGCTGGAATGCCACCAGAAATATCCTCAGTATAATTTTGCGAGACATAAAGGTTATGGGACAAAGGAACATCGGAGTGCGATTGAAGAATTCGGTGTCTGCGAGCTCCATCGAAAAACCTTTCGAGGAGTGAAAGAATACCTTTGATAGGGAGACGGGGAGATAAGGAGATAGGGAGACA
>DBZJ01000138.1:389-29279 GCA_002311635.1 Syntrophaceae bacterium UBA1163 | reverse complement strand
GGACACGGATCACGGACACGGACCACGAACAGAAAAGAAAGAACTCGGGAAGAAGGGCGAGGAGGTGGCCCTTCGATTTTTGAAGAAGAAAGGGTATCGGATCATTGAAACAAATTATGTGTGCAAGTTGGGGGAAATGGACCTTATTGCCAAAGAGAAAGACACCCTGGTCTTTATTGAGGTGAAGACTCGGACATCAATGCACTTTGGTCCTCCCCAGCTGGCCGTGACTAATTTTAAGCAAAGGCAACTTTCCAAAGTAGCCCTCAATTTCTTAAAAGAGAAAAAGCTTGAAGACGTGAAAGCTCGGTTTGATGTGGTGGCCATTCTCCTCGGGCAAAAGGGAGAAGAAATCGAACTGATCAAGAACGCCTTCGATTTGAATTGGCCATAACCCTTTACGTCCTTTCTCCCCTAAGAAATACGTGTAAGAAATAGGGACAAGGAGAGCATTAAGGTGAAGAAATATAGCGAACCAAGTTTTAGATCATCGGCCCTGATCTCAATTGATACCCAGCGTGACACGCTCGACGGGCAACCTTTCGAAATCCCCGGGACGTCGGCGGCTTTGCCAAACATGAAGATGGTGTTGGACGCCTATCGAGACCAAAGAATGCCCATCGTGCATATCGTCAGGATATACAAGAAAGATGGAAGCAATGTTGACTTGTGCCGCAAAGAGGCTGTTGAGAACGGGGCGCAAATACTATTGGAGGGTACCTCTGGCTGTGAATTGGCATCCGAGATATTTCGACGTCCTGTCCGTTTGAATTTTGACTTGCTTCTGTCCGGGAAGGTGCAGGAAATCAGCAGCCACGAGGTTGTAATGTATAAGCCAAGGTGGGGAGCTTTTTACAATACGCCACTCGACTCCCACCTAAGCAAGCTCGGGGTAGACACTCTTGTGTTCGTCGGGTGTAATTTTCCGAATTGTCCAAGAACATCGATTTACCAGGCAAGCGAACGAGACTTCAAGATCGCATTGGTGGAGGATGCTATTTCTGGTTTATACGCCAAGGGAAAGGAAGAAATGTCGAGCATCGGTGTCCAGGTAACAAGTGCAAGAGCCGTCAAAAAGGCAGTTTTCACATAACCATGGCGTACACCGCAATAGGCAATATATCCAGCTCCCGGCGGCCCGTAGCGTTAACCTAAAATCGAGAAAGTATATTTATGACAGAATTTAACGATCTACAATGGGCGAAGCCAGAATATACGCAGGAATACAGGGATAGTGCTGATGTTTACATCGTGGAGCGGAAGAGACTGCTTGAAATTTTGAAGTCTTTTTATAAGCATTTCAACAGCAATAAACGAAATAGCAGTATTCTTGACCTTGGGTGCGGAGACGGAATTGTCATAGATGAGCTTTTAAAAATTGATAATTCAATAGAGGCCACTTTGATAGATGGCTCTGAAGATATGCTGAATAGGGCTAAGGATCGGCTGAAAGATTTTAAAAATGTTCATTTTATCCGAGCAAGTTTTCAAGAGCTTCTCAACAAAACCACTCTTCTCCAAAATTATGATTTCATAGTTTCTTCACTGGCGATCCATCATCTGACGATGGAGGAGAAAACGGTCTTATTCAGGACCATTTACTCCCACTTGAAGGTTGACGGCTATTTTTTGAATATCGATGTTGTCCTTGCTCCCTCAGACGCACTTGAGCAGTGGTATCTTTTACTTTGGAAGCAATGGATTGATGAAAGAAAATCATTTTTAGGGATTGAGGGCGGCCATTATGAAGACATTGTTTGGAAATATAAAGACAATGCAGATAACAAGCCTGACGTTTTAACTGCACAACTCAACCTACTACAGGCTATTGGATTTAAGGATGTGGATTGCTTCTATAAATATGGGATATTTACAATGTACGGAGGGAAAAAATAAAAGGTTAATAACTCACCCGTGCGGATGGGCGATTGCCCGCCGTGCGTTGAGGTCGTAGAAAAAATCAATCCTGCACGAAATCGGCGAATCTGAAGAAAATGTGACCTTTCAGAACTAATCTTTCAAACCCAGCTGTTGCTTTCGCCAATAAAAAAGCCCTCATCCTGAAGAGGGTGAGGGCTTTTGATATCTACTCTATGCCAAGCGCAGGCAGGCCGTCCTGCTCCATAGGTTTATTCGTGGACGTGAGCGATCTTTACTTCCGCCGTTGGCAGTTTTTCGGCGGCTGGCTCTATTGGTATCCTCATCTTGTAGAATGAACGCCACACGAAGATGAGCCCCACGATAAACAGCGGAATAGCGATATAGGGAGCGTAGTTTGTGGAACTGGCCTCCTTCGCGTCTACCGCCATCGCGATCGCAATTTCGGTCGCAAGCAGGCCAAACAGAGTGGAGAACTTGATGATAGGGTTCAGGGATACGGAAGAGGTATCCTTGAAGGGATCGCCCACCGTGTCGCCAATCACCGTCGCGGCGTGGAGCGGCGTGCCTTTCTGGTCGAGGTCGACTTCAACGATCTTCTTGGCATTGTCCCATGCGGCGCCGGTGTTCGCCATATAAATGGCCTGAAAGAGGCCGAAGCAGGCGATGGAGATCAGATACGCAACGAAGAAATTGGGGTTCAGCAGCGCGAAAGCCAGTGTGACGGATATCAGGGCGATAAAGATGTTCCACATCCCTTTCTGCGCGTACTGGGTACAGATTTTGACAACCGTCTTGGAATCCTCGATATCGGCTGTTGTCTTTTCCAGGTTCATGTTCTTTTTAATGAACTCGACCGCCCGATAAGCCCCGGTGGTAACCGCCTGCATGGAGGCCCCACAGAACCAGTAGACCACTGCGCCGCCGCAAATCAGGCCGATAATAATGGGCGCATCGGTGAGCTGCACATTCAGCATGTTCTTGCTCTGGAGTAGCAGGATGATCGAGAAGATCATCGTTGTTGCGCCACACACCGCGGTGCCGATGAGCACCGGTTTCGCCGTTGCCTTGAAGGTATTGCCCGCGGAGTCGTTGGCCTCGAGGTAATGCTTGCCTTCCTCGAAGTTGGGATCAAACCCGAAATTCTTCTTAATGTCTTCTTTGATGCCGGGAATCGTTTCGGTCTGCGCCAGCTCGAATATGGACTGGGCGTTGTCCGTGACCGGACCGTAAGAGTCGACAGCGATGTTGACCGGGCCCATACAGAGGAATCCGTAGGCGACGAGACCGAAGGCGAAGATGGATGGATAATTGATCACCTCGGCTGGAATCAAAAGGCTGACGAAGTAGGCGATGCCCAGGAGGAAGGCGATCAGCATGCCTTTGTAAAAAGCGCTGAAGTTGCCGGAAACGATACCGGACAGTATGGTGAGGGATGCGCCTCCCTCACGCGAGGCGGTCACAATCTCCTGGACGTGCTTCGACTTGGAGCTGGTAAAGATCTTGGTGAATTCGGGGATGAGAACCGCTGCCAGAGTGCCACAGCTGATGATCATGGCAAGTTGCCACCAGACATGGGGCATCGGGGTAAGCACGCCCCCTTTCAGAACCTGGAGATCGCTGATCAGGAGGTAGCTCATCACAAACGAGGTGCTGATGCACAGCGCGGCGGCGATCCAGATCAGCCTCATGAGAGGTTCTTCGAAATCGATCTCTTTCTTTCCCCTATATTTTACGGAAGAGATAGCCTGATTGACAAAATAGGAAAGCCCGGAGCAGAAGTCCATGAGAAACCGCATTGCAAAAATCCACACGATGAGTTTCCCCTGGATGGCCTCCTTGGTCGCGCTGTCGGAACTGATAACGGCAAGCGTGATAAAAACGATCAGCGCCACGCCAGTAACGCCATAGGTCTCGAAACCGTCTGCCGTGGGGCCCACGCTATCGCCCGCATTGTCACCCGTGCAGTCAGCAATCACACCAGGGTTACGTGGGTCGTCTTCCTTCACCTTGAAAACAATTTTCATGAGGTCGGAGCCGATGTCAGCGATCTTCGTGAAGATACCTCCGGCGATCCGCAGCGCGGAGGCGGCCAAAGATTCACCGATGGCAAATCCAAGAAAGCAGTAGCCGACGATGTTACGGGGTACGAAGAGAAGAATGATCACCATCATGACAAGTTCGAGGGAAATGAGGAAAAGCCCAACGCTCATCCCGGAGCGAAGAGGAATATTTACCACATCCCAGGGCTTCCCTGCGAGCGAGGCAAAAGCGGTACGGGAGTTCGCATAGGTGTTGATTCGAATGCCGTACCAGGCCACGGTATAGGAACCGCCCATACCCACCACCGAGAAGAACAAGACCAGCAGCAGAGTGGGGATCCCCTCGCCCTTCAGGGCCAGAAAATAGAAGGTCATGGCGGCGGCAATAAACAGGAACAGCATGATCAGAAATTTGCCCTGCTGGATCAGATAGGTGCGGCAGGTCTGAAAGATGGTTTCGGACACTTTGAGCATCGACTCATGGGCTCGCAGCTTCTTGACCTGGTGGCGCAGAAATAAGCTGATTCCAAGTGTACCTGCGATGATGCACGCGCCATAGAAGAGAAGATACCACGGCCTTATCCCGCCCAGGTGGGTATAGGGAGCACCTTTATGCAAGTCGGGTATCGCGAGATCCGCCTCGCTGGCAAAAGCCGCGAGGGGGATGAGCAGGTAAGCACCTGCCATCAACAACAATAACTTTGACCATACATTTTTTATTCTCATAACGCCCTCTCCTCTTTATGATCCCCGCAAAGTTATGAAGTGTAATAACTTTTGTAGGGAAGATTTGCCAAAAAGTTCGGGTAGAATATAAAGCAAAGGTTTCGAGAAGTCAAGAAATTTTTCACAAAGTTTTCCCTGAGTTAATATGCTATGGATGTCGCAGAGAATACATCAATTATTTCATAAAATTATAATAGATTCTGTCTTGGACTGGGCTTAACCCTTCATCGGTAGACACGGTCAGTTTGAGATATAGGCCTCCCATAGGCCTCCCTCCATACGTCCCCCAACTGGAAGCAGACTGTTTCTTCAAAGGGACTGATTGACATATTACAATTTCTTCGTAATAATGGTTTTAAAGAGATAGCTAGGGGAGCTCATTGGGCTGAGAGTCCTTGTCCTGCGGCAGTGGGATAGGGAGACCCTCCGAACCTGTTTGGGTAATTCCAGCGAAGGGAAGCGGAAAAGAAAAGCGAGCCGTAATACCTCCATTGGGATTACGGCTTTTGTTTTTTGGCTTTCCGTTTGAAATGAAGGGGAGATGAAACGAATACTGACGATTGCCGGATCGGATTCCGGAGGCGGAGCAGGAATTCAGGCAGATCTGAAAACCATCAGCCTGCTCGGCGGTTACGGAATGAGTGTGATTACGGCCGTCACAGCACAAAACACGTTGGGAATTCAAGGCATCCATGAGATTCCTGCCCGATTTGTCGGGGCCCAAATCGATTCCGTTCTCTCGGACATCGGCGCGGATGCGATCAAGACGGGGATGCTGGTCAATGGGGAAATCATTGATGTCGTGTCGAAGAAAATTAAGCAGTATAAGGTGAAGAAGGTGGTGGTGGATCCGGTGATGGTGTCAAAGGGCGGGACCCTTCTTCTTCGAAGGGATGCTCAAGATGCCCTCATCCAAAAATTGATTCCCCTCGCGTGGCTGATTACGCCGAACCTCATGGAGGCATCGGCCCTCACCGGATTAAGGGTAGACTCTCTGGAAGGAATGAAGGGCGCCGCCCGTCTCATTCACAGAATGGGGGCAAAACATGTGGTGGTGAAGGGAGGTCACCTGAAAGGGATGCCAGTTGACCTGCTTTATGACGGGAAAAAATTTACCGAGGCGAAAGGACCAAGGATTGAGTCGAAAAATACTCACGGCACAGGTTGCACCTTCGCCTCAGCGCTTGCAACACTTGTGGCGAAAGGAGACAGGGTCGATGAAGCGGTGACAAAGGCGAAGACTTTTATCACCATGGCGATCCAATCCGGCCTCACCCTTGGAAAAGGAGCGGGTCCTGTCAATCCTTTTGCTGACTGCCTACTGCAAACTTTAGCGAGGAAGGTGATACCACGATGCAAAAAATAGAAGCCCAAAAGGGTGTTGTCACGCAGGAAATGAAGAGGGTCGCCAGAGAAGAGGGGGTCTCTGTGGGACGGCTCCGGGAAAATATTGTTTCTGGTCGAGTGGTTATCCCGGCCAATCCAAGCCATCGCGGGGTGAGGCCCACAGGGATTGGAGAAGGGCTCCGGATCAAGGTGAATACGAACCTCGGGACTTCTTCTGATCACGTCGATTTAGAGGAGGAGCTGGAAAAACTTGAGGTTTCGATTCAAGCCGGGACCGATACAGTGATGGATCTGAGCACAGGTGGAGATATCGACGTCATCCGCAAGGAGATCATTCGTCATTCTCCTATCCCTGTGGGGACCGTTCCTATTTACGAAGCGGCTATCGAAGCGGTTAAGAAGAGGAAGGCTCTTGCCAAAATGCGGGTTGAAGATCTCTTCGAAGTCATTGAGCGTCAGGCAGAGGAAGGCGTCGACTTTATAACGGTCCATTGCGGTGTAACCCGGAGTGCTATGGAGAGGTTGCGGAAAGCGCATCGGGTCTTGGGAGTGGTCAGCCGGGGTGGCTCTTTTCTCATTGAATGGATGATTTACAATCGCAGAGAGAATCCGCTCTATGAACATTTTGATCGACTCTTGGACATCGCAAAAAAGCACGATGTGACGTTGAGCCTGGGAGACGGGTTGAGGCCAGGCTGCCTGGCAGATGCCACAGACCGGCCTCAAGTGGAGGAGATGATTCTCCTCGGAGAATTGACGGAAAGGGCATGGGCGGAGGGAGTTCAGGTCATGATCGAAGGACCCGGCCATGTCCCGCTCGATCAGATCGAAGCCAATGTTCTTTTGGAAAAGAGGTTGTGCAGGGGAGCTCCTTTTTACGTACTCGGACCATTGGTGACCGATGTTTCTCCGGGATATGACCACATCAGCTGCGCCATTGGCGGTGCTGTAGCGGGCAAAGCAGGAGCAGATTTCTTATGTTATGTGACGCCTTCGGAGCATCTCAAGTTGCCCTCCGTTGAAGATGTCCGGGAAGGAGTAATTGCTGCCCGAATTGCGGGTCATGCTGCTGATATTGCACGGGGAAATAAGATAGCCCTTGAAAGGGATATTGCGATGGCAAAGGCTCGATTGGCTTTTGACTGGGAGAAGCAGATAGAACTTTCACTTGACCCGGAGAAAGCAAAGCGCTATCATGAGGAAGGCAAATCCGGGGAACAAGACGTCTGCACGATGTGCGGAGAGTTTTGTGCCATCAAAAGGCTAAAGGATTTTTTTAATGAGGCTTAATGGGTTGTCGCGCCCCGAGCCATGTGAGGTTCAGAGCTTCCAAGCACCCTACGTGGTACGTGGCGGACGGCCGAACGCGGAATAAGGTTTTAAATCTAAAACCTGTCCCTTAAACGTTCAGGAATGGCAAATCTAAAATCTAATGAAGGGGGGAAAAGCTATGGCGAAGAAGATTAAGAAGGTCAAAGCTAAGGTGAAGAAGGTCAAAACCAAGCCCAAAAAGGTGGTAAGATCGGCAGGCGCGAGAAAACCCAAAAAGAATGAGGCGGCCTTGCTGAAACAACAGATGGCAAAGTTGCGAAGGGAATCGAATGCGAAGGAAGCCGAAATGAATCGGTTAAGGGACGAAGTTGAATATAAAAATAGACAATTAGCCTCTAAAGATGTGGATATGGAGAGCTATAAGAAAGTCACCGAAGAGAAGATTTTTCAGCTTGAGGCGAAGGTGAAGGAGTTAGAGGGGAAAATCGGGGTTTCCTCCTTCACTTCATAAGTGTATGATTCGTAGTCTCCTGCCCCTCCCTCTCCTGCGAGGGGAGGGAAGGGCGGGCATTGGAATCCCATCATCATTAGAATCCTGAGCACAAGAACATCCCAGCATTGTCGACGGATCGGCTGTCCTTTTCCGTCCCTCTTTCTCCCTTTAAAATCTTCACTTCCAAAATTTCGAAAAGGGGTGTATATTCCGAACCATGGTCGATCATTTTAAAACCTGGTGATCCCGGCCGGATCAGTTGTATTCATGCGTTACAAGGATGCGGCATCAGATTGTTAAAAATAATAATGTCTGAGTCCACCGGAGGAGAAGCCTATGGGTTCTCAGCGTGTGTACTACTTAGATGCGTCGGCGTTGTTTAAGCTCGCAGTAAAGGAGAGCGGTAGCGAGGCGATCGAAAAGTATATGTCGGCGGAACCTGCATCGACGTTCTATGCCACATCGTTCTGCTTTGCGGAGGCTCTTGGGGCATTGAAGTCGATATATTCACACAAGGGGATCGATCAAGAGACATACTTCAAGGCGGGCGATATCTTAAGGGGCTACATAGGCGACCGCATTGAGCTCGCCGATATGGACATCTCGGATAGTGAGATATTCTGGGAAGTCGAAAAAACAGCCAAGCGATACGGTCTTGACATCGTCGATGCTTATCAAATCATCACCATTAAAAAAGACCTCTTTTCCAGGTTTCAAGAAGCCCAGCCGATCCTGGTGACGGCAGATTCGGGGTTGGCGGAGGCTGCTCGAAAGGAGGGCTTTAGAGTGTGGGATTATCTCAATGAGCAAGCGCCTTAGTGCAAGGTGGATTCCGAATTCTGCCGTGACTGTTCGAGCACCTCCCTTACTTTTTTTGCCAGGGCATCCACGGTAAAGGGCTTCTGGATGTAATTGACCCCTCGCACCAAAACACCGTGCATGACAATCGCGTCGTCGGTATAGCCAGACATATAGAGCACCTTCATTTCGGGGTGGAAGGATTCCAAACGTTTTGCCAACTCATGACCGCTCATCCCGGGCATAACTACATCTGTCAGTAGCAGATGGATTGGGCCCTGATGGTTCCTGCAAACATTAAGGGCCTCGTCCCCGTAGCTTCCGTCCAAAACAGTGTAACCCTGCCTTTTCAAAATCCGTACCGCTAAGTTCCGGACCTCTTTATCGGCCTCCACGACAAGAATTGTCTCACTTCCGAGAGAAAACTCTTCCTTTACCGCTTGCGCCCTGAGTTTCTCGGCGGGTTCATCGACACGAGGCAGGAAGATTTTGAAGGTCGTCCCTTTCCCAGGCTCACTATAGACCCAGATGTTCCCGCTACTTTGCTTCACAATCCCATAGACCGTCGATAAACCCAATCCTGTCCCCCTGCCCTTGCCTTTTGTCGTAAAAAAGGGCTCGAAGACCCGATCCCTGACCTCCGGCCCCATCCCCACCCCTGTGTCGCTTACCGCGATCATCACATAACGACCGGGCGTCACGGCCACATGAGCGTGTGCATACGCCTCGTCTAACTCCGCGTTGGCTGTCTCAATGATAAGTTTCCCCCCTTTGGACATCGCATCCTTGGCATTGACTGCGAGATTCATGACCACCTGCTCAATCTGCCCGGGATCTGCCTTGACTCTTCCGACATCTTTTCCTAACAGCGTCACCAGCTCAATATCCTCGCCGATAATCCGGCGAAGCATCTTGTCAAGATTTTGCAAAAGGGCGTTTAGATCCAGTACTCTCACCTCCATGATCTGGCGCCGACTGAAGGCCAGGAGTTGGCGGGTGAGATCGGCCGCTTTCTCAGCGGCTTTGTTAATCACCTCAAGGACATCCTTTATAGGGGTGCTCTCTTTCATTTCGGCGAGCGAGAGTTGGCAATAGCCTTTGATGACGGTTAATAGGTTATTGAAATCGTGGGCAACACCGCCTGCCAATTGGCCGATGGCCTCCATCTTCTGCGATTGGCGAAGCTGGTCTTCAAGGGCTGTCCTTTCTTCCTCACTCCGCTTGCGGATACTGATATCTCTGGTGACACAGATAATGGCGAGAGGCTTCTTTTCCCCATCCAGGATCAATGAGGCACTCAGCTCGGCGGGGAAAGAGACGTCCCCTTTCCTCAATAGGGTAAACTCGGTGGTTGCAATGCTTCCAGTTCCCAACATTCTTCGTGCCTCCTCCATTGCACGCAGTCGATCCTCCGGAGCGATAAAGTCCAGTGCACTGCGCCCGATTACCTCTTCAAGGCTTTCAGACCCGTATAAGACCAAAGCCGGCCGGTTGGCCATAACAATGTTGAGATTTAGGTCCAAAAGCGTAATGGCATCGGGAGAGGTTTCGACAAGCGTTCGGTATCTTTCTTCACTCTCACGTAACGCACTCTCGCCTTGCTTGCGCTCAGTGATGTCGCGGGCGATGATATGAAATCCAACGATTTTGTCGCGATCCATAACGAGTGTCGAATTTTGGCCGAACCATATGACTTCTCCACCCTTGCCCGAAAAAGGGAACTCAACATATGTCTTTGGAAGTTTTTCCCGGATCTGGTTGACATATACCTGAGAGACTCTTTCCTTGTGTTCGGGAAGCACAAGATCCGCATAATTAAGTTGCCGAAGTTCCCCAAGTGAATAGCCGGTCGCCTTCAACCCAGCCGGGTTGGCATAAGTGAAATTTCCGCTCTCATCGACCGTATAAATAATCTCTGTCGCGTTCTCCACGACCTCTCTGTATCTCTTTTCTGAATCCTGCAGGGATTTTTCCGCCCGCTTGCGCTCAGTTCGCTCTTCGACTTCCCTCAAAGCGCGGCTTACAGCAGGTACAAGACGCGATAGTCTGTCTTTGAGAACATAGTCTGTCGCGCCCGATTTGAGGGTTTCTATGGCCAATTCCTCGCCGATGGTCCCGGAGATGAAGATAAAGGGCACGTTGGGACAATTCTCCTGAACGATTCCCAAGGCCGAGAGACCGTCGAAGGAGGGAAGTTTGTAGTCACCGAGGATGAGATCCGGCTCAAACTCTTTTAGTTCCTTTAGGAAGGTTTCCTTTGTGTCCACTCGCTTCGAGGAGAATTTAATTCCTCCTTTGCGTAATTCTCGTTCCATCAACTCGGCATCGACGGGGACGTCTTCCAGTATCAGGATGCGAAGCTTCTTGTCCATGAGTTCCCCTTCTGGCCTTCCCTCATTGTTCTTTTATCGGGGCGGCTGATTCAGGAGCAACCAATAGAGCCCTAGCTCTGCGACCGATTTGACAAAGCTCTCGAAATCTAAGGGCTTAGTGATGTAGCTGTTCGCTCCAAGTTTGTAGCTTTCCACGAGATCTCTCTCTTCCTTTGATGAGGTCAACACAACGACTGGAATGACCCTTGTTCGCTCGTCCGACTTTATTCGGCGCAGAACCTCTAAACCATCTACTTTGGGAAGCTTTAGATCAAGGAGGATCACCCTAGGATGGTGTTCAACTTTCCGATAAGCATAGGCCCCATTGGCAAAGATATATTCCAGGGCCTCTGCTCCATCCTTTACCACTTGCACTCTATTGGTTAGATTGTTTTTCTTCAGTGCCCTGAGGGTTAGCTCAACATCGTTGGGATTGTCCTCAACCAAAAGAATTTCAATCTCATTTGTAATAGTCATCTTATTCCCTCCTCTCTCGTGGAAGTGTGAAATAAAAGGTAGCTCCCTCGTTCACCTTCCCTTCGGCCCATACACGTCCACCGTGTCGGTGGATAATACGTTGGACAATGGCAAGTCCGACGCCTGTTCCTTCAAATTCTTCAGAGCTATGAAGTCGCTGGAAAACGCCAAACAACTTATTTACATATTGCATATCAAACCCCACCCCATTGTCTTTGACAGAATAAACATTTTCATTTCCCTCTCCTGAACCGGTTATTTCAATGAATGCAGTGTCCCTTGGTCTTGTAAATTTGACAGCATTGGACAAAAGATTGACAAAGACCTGGCGAACCATTGCCTGGTCTCCCTGAGCGGGAATGAGAGTGTTTATAGTGATGTTTAACTTCCGCTCAGGAACAGCAAGTTTAAGTTCCTCAGAAACAGACTTTGCCAATTTCCCCATGTCCATTTCTGAAACTCTTATCTCCTGTCGCCCTAAACGAGAGAAGGCGAGAAGATCATCAATAAGTTGACCCATCTTTTTGGTATTACTTTCGATGATGTTCAGATACCGTTTACCTTCGTCATCGAGTTTGTCGGTATAATCTTCCAGTATCACGCGTGAGAACCCATCAATTGCCCGAAGCGGCGCACGCAGGTCGTGTGAGACAGAGTAGGAAAAGGCTTCAAGTTCCTTGTTGGCAGCTTCAAGTTGCGCGGTTCGATCACGGACGCGCTTTTCCAATTCGGCGTTGAGGTTGCGGATCTCCTCCTCCGCCTGCCTGCGCTCAGTGACATCCCGGCCATAGAAGTTGGCATAGCCGGCATTCACAATAGGGGCAACAAAAAATGAGATGATCCGTTGACGATGCTCCGTATCAATCATTTTTCTGGTCTGCTGTGTCAATGTCTCAGAAGCCGCCTCCTGCAAAGCCAATGGTGCCGGTTTGTCTATCTCCAGTTGCCAGTCGTGAAGAAGCATATAACTGGCCCCGTTGGCGTAGAGCAGAGTGCCATCTCGTTTAACTCGCAAGACGGGGCTGGGATTTTCAGAGGGGAATCTCGCCAAGCTTTCTATCGCTTCTTCCGCCCGTTTGCGCTGGGTGATATCTCGTGCCGCAGCAAATACTCCGATGGCCTTCCCTTGTTCGTCTCTGTAAACCGAGGCATTGTACAGGACCGGTGTCAGATGTCCGTCGTTCCGGCGGATCTCAAGAGCATAATCCTGGACGAAACCATCTTGAAACACCTGCTGGTATCCTGCTTTCGCCTTCTCAGGTTCGCTAAAATAGTCCATGAAGTCAGTGCCAATAAGTTCTCCACGGGAATGGCCGGTAACCTTCTCCGTAGCAGCATTCACGTCTGTGATCCTTCCATCCGAACCGATCGTCACAAGTGGATCAAGACTGGCTTCAATCAAACTCCGGTTATAAGCACTTGCTAATCGCAACGCTTCCTCTGCGTGCTTGCGCTCGGTGATGTCCCTATGTTGACAAATAGCATTAACTAACTTGCCATCTTTATTTTTGATTGCAGAAAGAACTATTTGAAGCACTTTATGTGTTTTGTGTGCTAATTCAACTTGCTTCTCCTTTTCAGTGTAATAATCAATCACAAAATTAACGGTCATGCCTTCTTCAAATACGCTCTTTACTAAAGGAAGAAAGCCTTGCTTTATAACTTGGACATCTCTTAATATATTATATTTCCCTATGATTTCCCCGTCGGTTATTTCCAAAAGATCTCTAAGCGCTTGGTTCATTCTTATTACGGTTCCGTGCTCATCTGATATCCAGATTGCGTTGGGTGTTTGTTCGATTACTTTTTGAAGGGAATCTTCCCTTACTTTCAAATCCTCCTCTGCACGCTTGCGTTTAGTTTCTGCCTTTTTAAGTCCAACGAGCTGATTGCGTAAAACCTCCAATTTCTCAATGAGTTGTTTTTTTGTTTTGTATTGATCTTTCATCCTGGCACCCTCATACTAAACAAATAAAAAAGCCCTCATAGTTCTGACCTCGCCTGTCAGCCACAGGCAGGGCGAAACAATGAGAGCTCCATTTTCGTTGCACGGTCAGGGTTTACCATTACCTTTCCCCACCGTTAAAGGATTAATGGCCCCCCTACTCTAATATGACTTCTTGGAGGAGATTATATACATATTTTGTTACGTGTCAACCTATTTTTAGGTTTGGAATACATGCGGAATTTAAGACGGATTCACTCGGAGATGGCGTTTCCCATAGGATGAGCCTGCTGAATTTTGAGTAGGATAGATTCCGTGGAGGGATCCTGTTGGATAGAAACGGTTGACAAGAGTCTATTTTTCATTAATATTTTTCCGAGAAGAGGACAACTTGAATGGAGTTGCCAGAATAGGGGTACCTATGAAACAGCTTGCTTGCGTCGTTATGGTTCTGATTATGGTACTTGGTTTGGGTGTGGCCTCGGCACCAGCAGCTTCGCCTGCAAAGCCGAAATCATCTTTTGAATACGAAGATAGGATCGGAGTGGTAAAGATCAAGCCCGGCGGACCCATCCATATCGCATGCTGGTTCGCCGTAGCCGGGTCGGAAGCTACGTTGGGCATCGATTCCAAACGAGGTGTGGAGATTGCCATTGAGGATAGAGGCGGAAAGCTCCTTGGCTTTCCCATTAAGTTA
This sequence comes from Syntrophaceae bacterium UBA1163, assembly GCA_002311635.1. Classification (GTDB taxonomy): domain Bacteria; phylum Desulfobacterota; class BSN033; order BSN033; family UBA1163; genus UBA1163. The sequence goes on along the minus strand of DBZJ01000138.1, from coordinate 15,232 downwards.
ACCGTTGAAGACACAGGCTGTAATCCCGAAGGAGGTCAGGCGGCTGCGACCAAAATCGCTTCGGACCCTACCATCGTAGCAGCGATTGGATCGACTTGCTCGAGCGAGGCTCGCCCGGGGGCGCCAATCCTTTGGAGAGCCGGAATCGTGACGGTTTCACCCTCCAATACCGCACCGGAACTGACGTCTCCGAAGCGCGGGCCGGAATATGCCGGTTATCTGCGCACGGCGCACAATGATAAAGTACAAGGAGCTGTCGCCGCCGAGTTCGCCCGCAAGAAATTAGCTGTTAAAAGGACGGCGACCATTCACGATGGCAGCCCCTATTCCGAACAACTACAGGCGGTCTTCGTCGCGACCTTCAAGAGATTGGGTGGAATCATTACCTCTCAAGAAGCTGTTGCTCCAACCGACACGGATATGCGCCCGGTGCTGACCAAGATTGCGACAGGCAGACCCGAGTTCATCTACTACCCGGTCTTTATCGCCGTAGGCGGCCATATCACGCGCCAGGTGAAAGAGGTAGCTGGATTGGAGAGGGTTTATCTCATGGGTGCCGATGGCATGTTCTCTCCGGATTTCTACAAGGCTGCGGGTGAGGCAGCGATCGGCATGTTTCACTCAAGCCCTGACTTCTCCGCTTTTGCCGGGGGCTACAGAAGCTTCTTGGAAAAACATCAGAAGAAATACGGCGGAAAACCACTTTCTGTTTTTCATGCCCATGCCTACGATGCGACCATGATCATTTTTGCAGCGATTGAAAAGGTGGCCAAGAAAGCCCCGGACGGTACACTCTACATCGGTCGCCAGGCCCTCCGGGATGCTCTCTACGCTACCAAGGGCTTTAAGGGATTGACAGGGACGCTCACCTGCGACGCCTATGGTGACTGTGCGGATCCGAGAATCGCGGTCTATCAGACGACCGCGGACAATGTGAAGAAGTTGGTGATGCCGGATAAACCCTTCTGGAAACCCTACTGATTTCCCGCTCAAAGGAACTTGACTTCTTAAAGAAACCCGGAGCTCTTGCAAACAGCCAGGATGAGCCGGGCCAAAGAATCGTCCCTCCAAAACAAAGTCGCAATAAGAAGTGAATCTGTTCTTGACCATTTGTCCAAAGTAATGGCAAAATGCGATTTGTGAGCCGGTCTGAAAGGACGAGCATTCCTATGCGGCAACGATGGGAAGAATCTATTAAGGTCACAGATATTCTCATGTGGCTAATCGGGGCGGCCATTTTGGCCTTGATTGTTTCTGGGTCCATCGCCACTTTGGCCGCAGGCCGATATACCTCCCGGCACTGGTTCGATTTCATCATCTTCGGTTTAGCTCAAGGAAGCATCTACGCCCTCATCGCCATGGGTTACACCATGGTCTACGGCACTCTTCGGATGATCAATTTTGCCCACGGAGAGGTCTTCATGAGCGGTCCTTACACCGCTTATTTTGTCGCAGCTTCTCTCAACAACTCGGGTTTCCTCGATCGTCAGCCCATCGTCAGCCTTCTCATCGTTTTCATTGTTTCTATGGCCACGTCAACTCTGATCGCCGTTCTTCTCGAACGCGTTGCTTACCGCCCCCTACGGAACGCGCCCCGCCTGGTTCCCCTCATCACGGCGATCGGGGCCTCTTTCTTTTTGCAATACACCTTTCGGGGGCTTTACGGCTCGGGTTTCCAAGCCTACCCCACGGTGAAAATACTGGAAAGCCCGATGGTCATCGGTGGATTCCGGATCTTAAAGTTTCAAGCTGTTGTGATCGGGGCCGCGGCATTTCTCATGATCAGCCTCTATACCTTTATTCAGCGCACCCGAGTGGGTAAGGCGATACGCGCGGTGTCGGAGGATAAGGAGGTCGCCACGTTGATGGGTATCAACATCGACCGGATGATTGTGACGACATTCGTGATCGGGGGGATGGCGGCCGGAGCCGCCGGCGTTCTCTACGCTCTTATGTTCAAGCAGGTGCACTTTTTCATGGGCTTTGTTCCGGGGATCAAGGCCTTTACGGCAGCAGTGTTGGGAGGCATCGGCAATATTCCTGGCGCCATGCTAGGAGGAATTTTTCTTGGCCTCGTCGAATCGGTGGGACCCAGCCTCTTTCTCGATGGCCTGGGTATTGTGGCGCCGTACCAACTGAAAGACGCCATTGCCTTTACCCTGCTCGTCCTCGTGCTGATCTTTCGACCCACGGGCATTCTCGGCGAGCGGTTGGCTATCAAAAAAGCCTAAAGATGAGCGGACTATATTAAAAGTTTGTCCACAAATTTATGGTTTTCATCAGAGGTCGTCATTCCGGCGAAAGCCGGAATCCAGGGTTCCCGGTGAAAACCGGGACCCAATATTGAGATGGTTCGCGACTTTCATCGGGACGACGTCTGGATGCCCCCGTATCAAGTACGGGGCGGGCTCCTCAAGTCCGGCATGACGGAATAGCGGGTTAGCAAACGGGTTGTATCCGGTTGCAAGTTAGCTCACTTATAACTTTAGATCACTTTAGTCACTTCAATATGAGACAGGGAATCAAAATCGGACTGATCGGAGGGATCATAGAAGTCCTGTTGGCACTCGTCGGAATGGTGGAGGCGTTTAGCCAACGCTATATTATTAGCGACGTCATTTCGATGGGGCAGACCCTGTTGCTCGTAGTCGCGATGTTTACAGGCTACCTGGCTGCAAAACGGACTAATCGATCCGAGCCCTTATGGGTTTTGGCCAACAGTCTCATTTCGGGTTTGATCATTGGTGGACTGCTGTCATTGTTGGTTATCCTCGGAAGTATGGTAAGACTAAGGGCTGTCTTCATCAACGCATCGCCGGATCTTTTTAAACTGCTCACTTTTAATCAAGGAATAGGAACCGGTATCCTCCTGCTTCTTATTTTTGGAACTCTGAGTAGCTCACTCTCGGGTCTGCTCTTTCTTTCTCCCTCGCTTCTCCGTGGGGTATTGATCAGGTCCTTGGCAGGTGTGGCGATGGCTGGTTTGCTGCAAGATTTGCTCCGGGCCATCTTTGCTCCTTGGGGACCCATTGCGGAGATCAACCAGTGGTTCTTCCCTATAAACGGGCTCACGGTTCAGGGCGCGGTATCGTTGTTTATTCTCATTGCCGCCATTTCTTACTTTTGGAGGAAAAGTGGAAGCAAGATGAAAACAAGCCTGCGGCGTCTGCCTCCTACAAACCAACGCGTACTAAGGATAACAAGTTCGTTTCTTCTCGCCGTTATCTTACTTGCCCTGCCGCAGATTCTTGGCCTCTTTCTAAGCGAAGTATTGACCATTGTGGGTCTGTTTGTTCTGCTGGGTTTGGGCCTCAATATCGTCGTTGGTTTCGCTGGCCTCTTGGACCTCGGTTACGTGGCCTTCTTTGCCATCGGCGCCTACACGGTTGCCGTATTAACGTCGCCTGAGCTGGGTTTTTTGAATCTGTCATTTTGGGGGGCTCTTCCTTTTGCAATCGTCGCGGGAGTGGTGTCCGGTATCCTATTAGGCATACCCGTCCTCAAGATGCGTGGCGACTACCTGGCCATCGCGACCCTTGGCTTCGGCGAAATCATTCGCATTCTCGTCCTCTCTGACTTTCTGCGGCCATGGCTGGGCGGAGCACAGGGTATTGCTAAAATACCAAGGCCCTCTATTGGAAGCGTAGAATTCGCCACCCCCCAGCAGATCTACTATCTCATTCTTGCCGGATGTTTGCTTGCCGGCTTTATCTCCTGGCGTCTGAGAGATTCCCGGTTGGGCCGCGCATGGATGGCAGTCCGCGAAGATGAGGACGTGGCCCAGGCCATGGGAATCAATCTTGTCGCCGCCAAGCTGCTTGCCTTTGCCACCGGCGCTGGCTTCTCCGCGTTGAGCGGCGCCATCTTCGCCAGCAAACTCGGATCGGTCTATCCCCACAGTTTCAGCGTGATGATTTCTATTAACATCCTCTGTCTCATTATCGTGGGAGGCATGGGAAGCATTCCCGGAGTCATCGTAGGGGCCATCGCTCTCGTGGGACTCCCGGAGTTGCTTCGGGAGTTCGCTGAGTATCGTCTTCTTGTTTATGGGGCCGCCCTCGTGGCCATGATGATTCTGCGGCCCGAGGGCCTGTGGCCAGAGGCCAAACGGCGTCAGGAGTTGCACAGGGAGGAAGCCCCTGAGATCGAATCGGCATCAGGCGCTGCCTCCGGTAAATAGAAAGATCTTATGGCTATTCTCACGGCACGAAAAGCTACGAAACGCTTCGGCGGATTGGTTGCGCTGGATGAGTTGGACCTGGAGGTCCGAGAGCATGCGATCCACAGCGTCATCGGGCCCAATGGTGCGGGCAAGACGACCTTCTTCAACTGTGTCACGGGATTTTACCGGCCTGAAGCTGGAGAAATTCTCTTGGACGGCCATTCACTAGTGGGCCTCTTGCCTGATCAAATCGTTCGGCTCGGGATTTCCCGAACCTATCAGAATATTCGCCTCTTCCCCAATCTGACGGCGAAGGAGAATGTCCTGGTGGGCCTTCATAGTCATCTGAGGGCGGGATTCGTCGGCATCGTCTTGGGATGGCCTGCCACCCGGCAAGAGGAGAAAGAGGCTTCAGAAGAGGCACAGAATCTCCTCCGGTTCGTCAACCTTTCTGCAAAAGATGATTTTCTGGCGAAGAACCTTCCCTATGGCGACCAACGGCGGCTGGAAATTGCCCGAGCCCTCGCCAACCGGCCAAAACTCCTTCTCCTCGACGAGCCGACTGCTGGAATGAATCCGCGGGAGACCCAAGAGATGATGGATTTTATTCGTCACCTCCGGGATGAATTGGGCATCACCATCCTTCTTATCGAACATCAGATGAAAGTGGTAATGGGTATCTCAGAGACCGTGACGGTATTAGACTATGGGGAGAAGATTGCTGAAGGCACTCCGGCCGAAATTCAGAATAACCCGCAGGTCATCGAGGCGTACTTAGGCCGAAGGAGCGAGGTCCAAGCTCGGAGCGCCAGTGGGTAGAAGAGTGTAAGCGACATGCCGATGCTTGAAGTCGAAAACATCCATACCTACTACGGGCAGATCCATGTCCTCAAAGAGGTTTCGCTTTCCGTTGAAAAAGGGGAGATCGTCACTCTGATCGGAGCGAATGGAGCGGGCAAGAGCACCTTGCTTAGAACAATCAGTGGCCTGTTGCGGCCACGGCTCGGGTCGATCCGCTTCGACTCTGAAGACCTTATCCGTTATCTCGCTCATGAGATTGTGGTCAAAGGGATCGTGCAGGTCCCTGAAGGACGGCGCGTGTTCGGCCAACTCACCGTGATGGAAAATCTGGAAATGGGCGCCTTCGGCTGCAAAGATCCCAAGTTGATCCGGACAAACCTCGAAAGGGTCTTCACGCTCTTCCCAAGGCTGAAGGCGCGCAGTAAACAGGTAGCGGGTACGCTAAGCGGAGGGGAGCAACAGATGCTGGCGATGGGTCGGGCCCTGATGGCAAACCCGCGGCTTCTCTTAATGGATGAGCCTTCCATGGGTTTGGCGCCGGTGCTGGTCGATAGTATCTTTGAAACGATCCAGCGATTGAATACCGATGGGACAACGATCCTTCTCGTTGAACAGAACGCGCGGATGGCCCTCCAAATTGCCAATCACGGCTATGTGCTGCAAAGCGGTTCTGTGGTGCTCAGCGACACAGCGGAGAATTTGCGCGCGAACGAGATGGTACGGAAAGCCTATCTGGGTGAGATGTAGAAGGAGAAAAATTCCAAATTACAAATCCCAAATACCAAACAATTTCTAAATTCCAATCTCCAATGACCGAAACAGCGTTGTTTTGAATTCTGTGGTATCTTTAATAATTACCGGTTTATCACTTCCGCTCCCTATCCAGTATGTGTAAACTGCGCCGGGAGACGGTATTGTTGGGACCTTCTGGATTCCTGTTGAAGTTTACCCGATAAAAATCGGGGGAGGCATGGCATTTTTAGATGTAGCCTTCGGTGATTGAAATTTATTTGGAATTTGGTGCTTGGGATTTGGTGCTCAGGTATTTTCTTGCCGCCTCCAATCCTCTCCAGAGGTGAGCTTCTTCGTGGGGTTCGATGGTGTAAAGAGGATTCAGTTTGTACTGTGAAAGGAGTGCAAAGAATTGGTTGAAATCGAATCCTCCTTCCCCCATCGGAAGATGTTCGTCCATCTCTTTGTGATTATCGTGGAGATGAACCTCACCCAAAAATCCTCCCAAGGCTTCCATCCAAATAGGAAGAGGGGCCTTGCTGAAGACGTTGTGGTGGCCTGTGTCGAAACAGAATCGAAAGTGAGGGGAATCGATCTCCTCCAGAAGATTTTTGATGGACTCGGGAGTTTCTTCAAAAACGTTTTCAATGGCAAGCGTCAACCCCATATCTTCTGCTCTCTTAACCAAAGGTTTCCAGGTTTCGAGACTGCTGTCGAGCCAAAGTTTGACATCGCCATCGAATTTCCATCTCTCGTATCCTGGGTGAAAGACGATCATCTTAGGTTTGAAGAAATGGGCCAATTCGATCGTTTTCAAAAGTCGGTCACGGGTCACCTCCTTCACCCTTCGATCCACTCCTCCAGGGCTTAAGTCCATGAACGGACCATGGAGGGTAGTTTCCAATTGGTTTTCTTGGAGGGTTCGTGACAGGCGTTGAGCATCTTTTTTACGGCAGGCATCCAAATCTTCCGCACTGAAATAAATTTCAGGATGGACTTGGTTCTTGATCGCAAAATCGATGCGAGAAAGCAGCATGGAATAAGGCACATTTACGTGAATGATAGTCATCCTTAAGATCTCCGGATTCTTGAATCTCCTAACATTTTCTCGGTCTTCTTTGTTCTGTTGGCCTATCTAGTTCTTATTCTGTTTTTTGTTGTAGCCAGATAGATCCGACAAACCAAATAAGTCGAAAACCCTAACAAAATAATTTATAGCATGCCATATGACTAAACTCAATTCCTCTCCAGTTTCTTCCCCGTTGGGACAGACAACAACCCTCCTATCCGTTCTCCCTTGGGAGACTGTATCATTAACGTAACGAAGGGTAGATATGGGCGGAACTAGGATGGCTTTTCGTTAATTACGACACAGTCTCTGGGGAGCGAAGGGGAAGGGGGCCATTGCAATAAGAAGAAAAATTGTGGTATAAATTTAATGGAGGATCTATGTTTAATATCGGATTCCCGGAACTGTTGATCATCGTGGCCATTGCCTTGATCGTCTTTGGTCCTAATAAACTCCCAGAACTGGCGAGGGCTTTCGGGAAAGCCATGAGGGAGTTTAAGAAGGCGACCGAAGAGATTAAAGAAAGTTTTGAGGCAGAGACGAAAGGCTTAGAAGAATTTAAACAGACCCTTGTGGACAAAAGTCTTTTAGCCAATCTAGCCGAAGAGCTTTCTCATGAATCGCCTACCACAGAAGAGACATCTGCACATCCGGAGTCGTCTCTCCCTCCGGAGACACCTGCCGTTGAAGGGGCTTCCGTCCAAGCCGAGCGGAAAGAGGTAAAAGAGGAAAAGAAAGGGGAACCCGAGGAGCCCAAAGAAGGGATTCCTTCCCATGGATGAAAAAAAACTCCCCCTCACCGCTCACCTTCAGGAATTGAGGAAGCGGCTCATTTTTTCATTTATCGCGATAGGGGTGGGTTTCATTCTTTGCTATGCCTTCGCCGATACGATCTTCAACGTCCTCGCCGCCCCGCTGACGAACGAATTGATGCCCAAGGGGGGATCGCTCATTTTTACCAGCGTAGCCGAAGCCTTCTTCACATACATGAAGGTGGCGCTCATCGCCGGAATCATCGTGACATCGCCTTTTATCGTGTACCAAATCTGGGTTTTTGTTGCCCCGGGTCTTTATCAAAAAGAAAAGAGATATGTGGTTCCCTTTGTGCTCGGCAGCTCACTCTTTTTTGCCTTAGGGATTCTCTTCGGATATTATGTTGCGATCCCCGTCGGTTTTAAGTTTCTTTTGGGTTATGCCACCGACATCATTAAACCCATGCCGAGCATGAAGGAATACCTCTCTTTCAGCCTCAAGTTTTTGCTGGCCTGCGGTCTCGTTTTTGAGCTTCCTGTGGCTTTGGTCCTTCTGTCGAAGATCGGAATCGTTGATGCGAAGATGTTGGCCAGGCAGAGGAAATACGCCTTTCTCCTTATCTTCATCTTTGCGGCAGTGGTTACCCCGTCCCCTGACATGATCTCTCAGGTGCTCATGGCCGTTCCTCTGGTGGGACTCTACGAACTGAGCATCCTGCTTTGCAGGATTTTTGGGAGAAGACCTGCGCCGGTTTCTTCTGAAAGTGACGGGACTAAGACAGGATCCCCTGCATCGACTTAATCAGTCATGGCCGAGTCCTCTTACAAAATTACCCGATGGCCCGAAAAGGAGAGACCCAGGGAACGGCTTCTTCAACATGGTCCCCAACCCCTCGCCGAAGCAGAGCTCTTGGGCATTTTACTTGGAAAGGGGACGAGGAAGAAGACAGCCGTCGATTTAGCGAGGGAGCTGTTAGACCGGTACCAATCACTCCAGAAGCTTTTTTCCCGTTCCCCTTCGGAATTGATGAAGGTCAAGGGGATTGGATCTGCCAAGGCCGCTACGCTCTCTGCCGCCTTTGAGCTAGTCAGAAGGTTTCAATCCCAGAAAGAGGGCTCCAAAGTCTCTTTCAAGCGATCTGCGGATGTGGCGAGCCACTATCTGCCGTTGATGAGAGACCTCAGGAAAGAAGTTTTCAAAGTCATTCTCCTCAACAGAGCGAATCGTTTGATTAAAGACGTGACGATTTCAGAAGGGACACTCGAGGCGAGCATCGTCCATCCCAGGGATGTCTTTCGTGAAGCTCTCTTGGAACCTGCCGCAGGGGTTATTCTGATCCACAATCACCCGAGTGGAAATCCAAGCCCCAGTGAAGAGGATCTTCGAATCACCAAACAGTTGGTGGACGCGGGCCGGCTTCTTGGGATCAAGGTTTATGATCATATCATCTTGGCAGGCGAGAGTTATCGAAGCCTGGCTGACGAAGGACTAATCTGATTTCGGATTGCGGAGTGGCGATTGCGGAGTTTAAATTCAAACGACAGATTTGGTATTAGATGTTCATCCGCAATCCGCATTTCGAAATCCGCAATATAAGTTCATGGCGCGTGTTCTGGTCACGGATGGGCACTTTAGAAAATCATTGGCTGTGGTTCGATCCCTTGGTCGGAAAGGGGTCCCTGTCACTGTCGGAGAGCGGACATGCCTGAATACCTCCTTCTTTTCGAGGTATTGCACCAGGCGTCTGGTCTATCCTTCACCACAGCAATCCCCAAATCAATTTATTGAATTTATTCTGAGAGAGATTAAAAAAAAACAGTACGACTGCCTCTTCCCCATGGAAGAGGGAACGCTGCTTTCGCTGGCGAAATATCATTCTGAAATCTCCAAATATGCTTACCTCCTCATTCCCGATTTGAAAAAGATTGAATTCGTGCGGGACAAGGGAAATCTTATACGGTTTGCAGAAGCCCACGGGATCCCAACGCCCAAAACATTCTATGACCTTCCTACTTCTTCATCCTCCTCTATTCCAATTCCAGCAGTGATTAAACCGCGGATCAGTTCCGGCTCCTTTGGCATAGTCTATGTAAAGAAGGGGGAGGACCTCAGCTCGTCTTATCAAAACGTCCATGGACGGTATCCTTTTCCGTTGATTCAGGAATGGATTCCCGACGGAGGAGGGACCTTTGGGCTGTCCGCCCTGTTTGATGAGGCTTCGAACGTCAAGGCTGCCTTCGTTCATAAGAAGTTGAGGATGTATCCGATTCAAGGAGGTCCCAGCACGTTGGCGGAAGGGATAGAACATCCTCAGATCATGGAGTTGGGCCTCTCCCTCCTTAAGTCGTTAAATTGGGTTGGCGTGGGCATGGTCGAATTCAAAGTCGATCCAAGAGATGGGATTCCGAAATTGATGGAGGTGAACCCCCGCTTTTGGGGCTCATTACAGCTGGCCATTGTATCTGGAGTTGATTTTCCCTTTCTCATTTTGAAGATGGCCAGGAAGGAACATTTCGACCCCGTTCTTCACTACGCCGTGGGGAAACGTTTTCGCTGGCTTCTCCTGGGGGACATCCTTCATTTTTTGAACCATCCGCAACGTTTTGGCCTTGATCCTTCCTTCTTCAACTTCTTTGATCCCAATACTTGCTATGATGTGTTTTCAAAAGATGACCCCCTTCCGTTGTTGGGATCGGTTGCAACCTTTTTCACCTTCCTGTACGATGCTGAAATGAAACGATTTTTGGAGAGACGATGAAATACCTGACATATCAACTCTTGAAACGCCAAAGGGAGATACAGATCTAAAGAGCTTGGGAGTCAAAATTCTAATTTCGAAATCCCAAATTACGAATAAATTCCAATCAGCAAAACCCAATGACGCCCCTCACCCTATCCCTCTCCCCGGCGGGGAGAGGGGAGGGTGAGGGGTTTTGAATTCGAACTCTTGGTTATTCCTGCCTGCCGGCAGGCGGGGAGATTTATTTGAAGCTTAGCACTTGGAATTTGGTGCTTTGTGGGTCAAGATATCACAGTTATCTTAAATCGTAAGCAATGGATTGTATGCAACGGTCGGATAAAATCTGTATCCTCATCCCTGCTTATAATGCTCAGGACACTCTTGGTTCGGTTCTAAAAAAAATCGAACCTCTCAAAAGCGATATCGTTGTCGTCGATGACGGATCTTCGGATGAGACGAAGCGGTTGGCTTTGGAAAATAGAGTCCAACTCCTGGTGCACCCCCTTAACCTTGGAAAGGGGGCTGCCCTTCGGACAGGATTCCAATATATCCTCCAAAGAGACTATCGGGTGGTGATCACTCTGGATGCAGACGGTCAACATGATCCCGCAGAAATCCCGTCCCTTCTCAGGATTTTTCAAAGCGTCAAACCCGATATCCTCATTGCCTCCCGGGCAACGGAGTTTGACAAAATGACCTTCCTCCGCCGCTTTTGGAATCGTTTGGGGGTAAAGGCTGTTTCACGGCTCTGCCACTCGGACATTTTGGACAGCCAATCCGGGTTTCGACTCATTCGGACGGAGGTGTTAAGGGCGGTCGAGCTCTCGACATCCCGATTCGAGACGGAATTGGAACTCCTTATTAAAGCTTGCAAAAAGGGGTTCAGTGTGTTATCTGTTCCTATCAATACGCCCAGAATTGACGGAACCGGCTCCAGCCATTTCAGGCCAGTGGCCGATACCTGGATCGTCTGTATGCTTTTTCTTCGGGGTCTGTTCTGGTGAGGAGGAAGATGGATTTTTATCAGCGAGCGAAGCGATATTCCATAGAAAAATTCACCGCGAGCGCTCTTTCTCTCCTGGCAGGCGCCTCCACAGAGAATTTGATCCGTCTGACCTATCTTGCGGAGAAAATTCCCCAAAAGGAATCCTATCGAGAGAAGATTCGATGGATTCGCACCCTGTTCCAAACCAATCATCCCGGTCTGTCGATTGCGAAGAGGGTTCTCAGCGAGACGCATCCCCATCATCGGAGAAAACTCATCTCCAACTTCATCGTTAACCAACTCCTCGTGGGCACCAATCGAAGAAAGGCCTTTGAGGCAGAAAGGGGATTTTATCCGCCGGACGCCATGTTGATCAGCCCGACGATGCGGTGCAACCTGAATTGCTATGGTTGTTATTCAGGGGTCTATTCCCAGGAGGATCTTCCTTATGAGGTGCTGGATCGGCTCATGGGGGAATGTAAAGAGATGGGTATCCATCTGGTCATGATGACGGGCGGAGAACCCTTCTTGAGGCAGGATCTTTTCGACCTCTTTGAAAAGCATGATGATATGATGTTTCAGGTCTATACCAATGCCACCTTGATCGACGAGAAGATGATCGATCGATTCGTGGCTCTGGGGAATGTCTCTCCCGCAATCAGCCTCGAAGGGCTCAGAGAAGAAACCGATGGAAGAAGAGGCAAGGGGCAGTTCGATCGAGCTCTGCGGGTGATGGATCGACTCAAAGAAGCTGGGATCTTTTTTGCTGTCTCCACGACGCAGACTTCCAAAAATCACGATGTCCTGACGAGCGATGCCTTTGTCGATTTTCTGGTGGAGCGAGGATGCATCCTTCTCTGGAACTTCCATTACGTCCCCATCGGAAGAAACCCTGATCTCTCCCTCATGGTGACTCCTGAGCAGAGGTGTCGGGCAAGGGAACGGCTGGCCTATTTTCGGGCCACCAAACCGATGCTTTTCGTTGATTTCTGGAACGATGGCTGTCTCACTCAGGGATGCATTGCCGCGGGGAGGAAGTACTTTCATGTGAATGCCCAGGGGGATGTCGAGCCCTGTATCTTTTGCCATTTTGCTTCTGACAATATCAAAGAGAAGTCTCTCATGGAAGCTCTCAATTCTCCTCTCTTCAAGGAAATGCGATCCCACCAGCCTTTCTCGGAGAACTTGTTTCGAGCCTGTCCCCTGATCGATCACCCTCAGAAAGGGAGGGAGTTTGCCCTTCAGTACGCAAAATACTTTACCCATGAAGGGGCAGAGCAGCTTTTTACGGATTTTGCACAGGCCATCGACAGCTACGCGAAAGCTTACGGAGAGATTGCGGAAGCCGCCTGGAAAGAAAAAATGGAGGGTCCAACCCCCGAGCCCCTTTCGACAGGGAAAAAGGTAGTGGGTAGACATGGATGAAGGTGACCTTTCCCCGTCTGGGCTCGATGCACATCTTCTGCAAGGCGATCGCAGAGACCGCCGGCATTCCTTACATCCTTCCTCCTGAAACCAGTCGCAAGACCCTGACCCTGGGTGTCCTCCACTCGAATGAGTGTATCTGTCTTCCTTTCAAAATCATCCTGGGAAATTTTATCGAAGCCCTTCAGATGGGGGCGGATACCATTGTGATGGTCGGCAGTGGGCCTCCTTGCCGTCTCGGACTCTATGACCTTGTCCAAAAAGTGATCCTCGAAGATATGGGCCTTCATTATCGATGGCTGACGATTCCACCTCGATTTAGCTGGAAGGCCCTCTGGAAGAATCACGAGGAGACGAAGGATCTGAGAAAAGAATTGAGCGCCAGAAACGTTCTCTTCTTCCCTTACGGGCTCTGGATGGGATGGAAGAAGATGATGGCCTGTGAAGCCTTAGAACGATTGGCCATGAAGGTCAGACCGATGGAGCTCAAGAAAGGAGAGACTCAAAAGCGACTGAAGAAGGCCCTCTCCCTGGTAGATGAGGCGAAAACTCAAAAGACCGTCGAAGAAGCCATTCAAAATGGAAAGACCCTTCTTCAGGAAATGGAGCAAGACCGGTCCCGCATCCCGTTTCGGGTCGCCATTGTGGGCGAGCTTTATACGGTCATGGACCCCCATATCAATCGAGGAGTGGAGCAAAAGCTGGGGGAACTGGGCGTCGAAGTAACGCGCACCTCCTGGTTCTCCACTCATATTCTGAGGAGTCTTCGCAAAAATAAGGCGGATCGGGCTTCGGAACGCGTTCGGTTCTTCGAAGCATCAAAGGCTTACCTGGGTTACGATGTCGGCGCAGAATGCAATATCTCCATCGGCGAGGCCATCCTGAGAGCCCAAGAAGGATACGACGGGATCGTCCATCTCATGCCCTTTGCCTGCATGCCGGAGACCACCGCCTCTGGAATTCTGACAAAGGTCGGGAGGGACCGAGACATTCCTATCCTGACGCTCATCCTGGACGAGCAAGAGATCGAAGGCCGCATTCAGACACTTCTCGAGGCCTTTGTGGAGATGTTGGAATGGAAGAGAAAGGCCGCATAGGCATTCCCAGAGCCCTGATGTTTTATCGCTACCTTCCTCTCTGGCGCCCTTTTTTTGAAAGGCTGGGCTGGAGGGTGAAGATTTCCGACGGGGCAAGACAGAAGGAGAAGATCATCTATTTCGAAGACAGTTGTCTTCCGATGAAACTTCTGGTCACGCATGCAGTTCAATTGAAAGACAAGGTGGATCATCTTTTTATCCCTCGGTTAGTCAGTATTCATCGAACTTACATCATGTGTCCTAAGTTTCGGGGAGCCCCCGACATCGTGCGGCTTGCTACGGAAGGAAATGTTTCCATCCTTGACGAAACCATCGATCTTCGAAAAGGAGGAATGTCCCTTCTTCAGACTTTTCTAAGGATCGGTGAAAAGCTGGGCGCCTCAAGGCAAGAGAGCAAGAGGGCCTTTCGAGAGGCAGAGAAGTCTTTTTCCAAATTTCAGAAGGATTGGGTGGACCGAATCAACCGGCTTCCCACGGCCCAGCTTTTCGAAATGGATGTTCCAATGTCGCCCGTGAGAAAAAAAGCTCCGTTCCGTATCGCTTTCATCGGTCATCCTTACAATCTCTTCGACACCGATATCAACAAAGACCTCCTTGCCCTGGCGAAAAGTTTGCAAATGGAGATCGTTACCTCTGATCTTCTTTCCGAAAAGGAGATCGATCGAGAAGTCTCTGACCTCTCCAAAGAGATCTACTGGTCGTCCGGGAGAGAAATTGTAGGGTCTCTGTTTCACTTTCTATCCGATGGGGTGGATGGAGTGGTCTTCCTTACCTCCTTTAAGTGCGGTATCGATGCCCTTCTTCAAGAATTTATCAAAAGAAGGTTGAAAGTCCAGGGAAGAGCCTCCGTCCCCCTGCTCATTCTCTCCCTTGACGAACATACCGGAAGGGAAGGATTGACCACCCGGCTGGAGGCGTTCCGGGATGTCGTGGAAGAGCAGAAGAAATTACAAAGTTCAAATGTCGCACGGAGTGATGAACCGAAGGTGAATCAAGTTCAAATCAATTACAAATGACAAAGGTCAAATAGAGTAGCGTCGGCATTCATTGCCGACCGACTCCGCCCTCAATAAATGAGG
>DBZJ01000138.1:0-321 GCA_002311635.1 Syntrophaceae bacterium UBA1163 | reverse complement strand
CTCAATAAATGAGGGCGCTACAAATTCCTATTATGGCAAACTATTTAGGCATTGATGTCGGGTCCATTACCACCAAGTTAGTGGTGCTTAGCGGAGACGACCGGGTTTTGGCCAAGTCCTATATTCGCAATAGCGGGCGGCCCATCGAAGCCATCCAGCAGGGGATGGAGGAAATCCTGACTCAGCTTAGGAAAATCGTTTCTATTGACGGAGTGGCGACCACCGGCAGTGCCAGACATTTGGCTGCTTATCTGGTAGGCGCCGATCTTGTCAAAAATGAGATCACGGCCCATGCCGTTTCCGTAATTGATTTCCTGCCGG
>DBZJ01000228.1 GCA_002311635.1 Syntrophaceae bacterium UBA1163 | reverse complement strand
GCCGGGTGATAAGAAAAGAGTATCCGGAGCTTGAAGAGTTTTTGTGGGGAGATAGTTTTTGGCCGGATGGGTATTTTGCCGAGACAGTAGGCAACGTTGATGAAGAGGTCGTGCGGCGATACATAAGAGAACAACGTCGGTAATTGTGCCAGATCATGTCAGCAGACCTGAAACCCTGGGCTTTAGCCCAGGGAGTGGTTCATTTCATCATATAGGTATAGTTCGTAAGCCACCATACAGTCGTTTACGCAACTTCTGCGCCAGATGGTGTTTTCCTGTAAGTTCTTGAAAGCCTGGATGCTTTCACAGCTTCATATAATTCTAAGTGAACCGAAAGTATACAAAAATGTAAGGTCTTTCCACAATTGTTCCGTATTCATGGCTTACCCAGTAGACTCCACTGATTTCGGGAACGGGGCGAGAGGATAAATATCTTAAGATGCTTTAGAGCCTCCGTCCCCCCTTGCATTTTTCGCTTGACAAAAGACCGATTTTTTGTATTTATAACCTCCTTGGCTCTGGTCTGCTTAGCCTCGTCGGACTCAGGATGAAATTAAAAACGTAAATTCCTGCTCAAATTTCTTTGAATAGGGTAGAAACAGAAATGGTCTACACTACTTTTTTTAGGTTTTGTGTCAGAAAGTTAGAAAGTAATTTATATTCATTGTTCAGCGGAGATACGAATGAGGAATTTCCTGATTAACAAAAACCTATCCCTCTATTATTGGCTCAAACAAAGAATTGGGAAAGCTTGGGCTCTGGGGGTGGCAAACACTGCAGAGAGAATTATCTTGATTTTTGGAAGAGAAAAAGTAGGGTAGTAGTCTTCCATTTTTTGAAACCAGGGCAGGGCCAATTCGGCTCTGCCTTTTTTGTTTCTTTCCTTCGGTAATCATTAGCTCCAACATTAACTTGTCACCAAGGACTTGTAGGGGGAAGCGAGAATTAAACAGGTAAAAAGTCTATTTGTGGACAGGGGACATCCCCACTGGCACACAGATGACAAAGGATGGCGGTGGCGGAGGGAACAACGTACCGCCGCCGCCGAATGCTAATGCGCCCACCATTTCCAGCGGTTTTTAATCCGAACGAGGAAGATGATTCAAGATCACCCGATAGGCCGCGAATTCCCCAACTGAGAAACTACTTTCTTCCTAAGACAGAGATCAAACTCACTTGCCCTGGCGTACAGTCAAGCTCGTTTTTCCTTCTTGACTTGGCTACTTTATTGTTAATCTCGAAGGGATAAGGTGGGCATGGGTAGCGAGTAAACGTACAAGTCTTCACCCTGAGGCAACGCTGAAGGTCAACGAGTACGTAGAAATCACGCATCCTAATTCAATAGATGAAAATCATATCGAAACATTTTCAATGCTCAGAAAACAGAGAGGATATAGCAGATATTGATACTTCCTAAAAAAGAAGGGTTGCTCTGCTTTCTTCGGTAAACCCTCCCACAAAGCGTGAAGATAAGATCTGATTAGGAGTAGAACTTTTCCATCTGGAATAGAACATAACGGCTTGTGGTCGAGCTGCGACCCTAGTACGTCAGCTCCGATAGTTACCCATGACGTAGCCCTTCGATCGGGGCCAGTCGGGCGGCATTGAGTGCCAGGAAGTAGCCGAAAATCACGCCTAACTCCGGCGAGAACAGGAAGGCGATGACGACGATGCCCGTGTTGAAGACAACTGGAACGCGCAACATTTCCGTATCATCATCTTTCCTGTTCAACAAAGAGCAGGGTGAATTACGCAAGGGCGCTTTGTGGCAAATGAACAAGGCGTTTATCTTGACCCTTGCAGAAGAGGGGTAAGACCACTAGAAGGCGATTGGATTATATTGAGGCTTGATGGAGTTGAAGATAGGTATGTTAGAGGTGACTATTCTTAATTCGCCCAGGAACGTCGAACGGTAATGGAACCTAAGATTGTACACAGCAATGCTGTAAGATATAAAATAGCGATATCCATTGTCACTCCATCTAGAGTGGAGTAAAATAGCGCCTGTCTCATTCCATCTATTGCATACCGCATGGGAATAAATGAGCTGACTGTTTGTAACCATGCTGGAAGAAAAACAATCGTCGTGAATCCTCCGCCTAAAAAGAACATGTAGGTGGCCACAACTGACGAAGCCATTGCAATTGTCCTTGATCCTGAGAGGAGTGTCCCCACAATAGCACCAAGACTAGATGCACAGATTGCAGTGCCTACAAAAATTGCGACAAGTGCTGGCCAGTGATTGAGAGGCGGCGTAATAATACCAAAACACATGCACAGACATACTGCCGGAACAAGGGCAATAAGTGAGGCGACGACACCTCCGAGTAAGCGCCCGCCAACTAATATCCAAGTGTGTTGTGGATACAGTAAGAGGTACCGGGCGGTTTTTCGTTCGATGTCTTGCGCACAAAGCAGCGCTGTTCCCATAAGTCCAACGCTCAAGACTAAAAGGACAAGAGCCGGAATTACTTGGTAATGAAGCCATTCAACATTTGTTTCCCGCAGATCATGTTCATCGATAAGAATCCTATATGGATTTGACTTATCCAGTTCAAATTCTTTATGAGCCTCCTCTGCATCATGTGGGCTTAATATTGGCGCATCAAAGTGGGCAACGGAGCGATCAACACTGCGTCTTATATCATCTGCAAAATCAATATCAACATTATTCAGAATGAGATGTACTTTCCCCACACTTTTTTGCACATTTTGATCAAAATCTGAAGGGATCTTAATAATTGCCGCTATTTGTTGATTTTCTAGTAACCGCTGCGCAGTTTTTGCGTCAGTGGCTTGTAACTTTTTGGAAAAATCATAATTTACATAGGAATCCGTATCGGATTCGATAATTTGTTGCATATGTTGTGAATGTAGCCCATGACCCTCTACGACAAGTGCAACAGGTTGTTTGATCACGGCAAGACTTAGGGACACAAGAATAAGTGTCATTCCAATTGGAGGGATAAGTGCGCATGCGATCGCCAATGGCATTCGCCGCCACATCAGTAAATCATGCTTCGCGATTGTCCACATAGCGCGGATCATGTTGTACCTCTCCTAACAAAATATGACATGGCTGCAAGGGAGAGGATTGCCCATGCCAAAAGCACAATAAAATTGATAGAGACAGATTCGGGAGTGACCTGTAAATCTAATGCGGCATGCTCTAGAATGCCGACTGCATAATACAGAGGGGTAAAATGGGCTATTGCCCAAATAGTATTTCCGTCAAACCGTTCGGGTTCATAGGTTCCTGAGAAAAGATATAAGGGCAAAGAGATTCCCAATATGAGTGAAGCGACAGGAAGGGTCCGTTTCATTGCTGCACCAAGAGATGCGCCAATACAGCCGAAAATGATTATGCAAACGAGAAGCGCGCTTGCCATCTCAACCGGGTGAACGGGTATCACTCCATGACCGAAGATGACAATGCCAACCGCAATAAGCATCGTGAAGACAGAAACGACATTTGTCGCTAACACCCGGCCCATAAGGGGGATAAGTGGGTGGACTGGCGATACTGTAAGCAGGTCAACTGTCTTTGATTCAAATTCCCGCGCCACGGTAACCGCGCCTAAAATCCCAGAAATAATAAGTGCACTTAAGGCAAGTGCACTCGTCACGAGGTATGGAATGAAGCCTGTATCATGATCAATAAGATCAAATTCTTCCGTCTGAACACGGATGTCAGGCGAATGAAACTCTTTGGCAAAGGCTGTAACGGCAGAGGGAAGTGCCCGTTGAATATCTGCTGTCATATCGGTATCAATGTTATCGACAATCACCTTCAGTGGCACCGTATTACCATTGGCAATGTTCTCGGAAAATCCTTTCGGAATCGTTATCACAGCGGCAAGTTTTCCTTGCTGTACCGCTTTCATCGCTGCGGTTTCATCCATAAATTGAAGATTAAATGAATGATGGGCATTTTCTAGGCTTTTGATGAATGCCTTGGCATAATAGCCCTTGTCATTGTCGATAAGCGCAGTCGGCGCAAAGGCTCCAGTCATGCCAAAAAAATGGACGAGAAAAATAAAGGTAATGGCTTGGACTACCGTCAAAGTGATGAGAAATGGCGATCTTTTTAATTGAAGGAGTTCAGCCCTGAAAGCCCCAATGAATGCTGAGAGCATTACATTCACATTCTTTCTTCCAGTGTTTTGAAGACTTCGGCAAGATCAGGAGGTCTGACCCGGAAGCCTTCAATATGGGCTGTCTGAACAATAAGGTGGATTATGTGATCCGGAATCGTCTCTCCACTGAGGAATACGGAAAGACCGCTTGGTGTCCGGTCAATCCGTAGGACTCCCTGATGTTTCCCGAGTGCGTGAGTAATAGAGTTTATTGCGCTTTGCTCTGATTGGATATCCAGACAAAATCCTGTCCGCGTCAAAAGCGCTTCTGGAGTCGTCGTTATGAGTAGTTCACCTGCTCGTAAGACAGAGACGGTATCACAGAGCGCCTGTGCTTCATCGAGGTAATTTGTCGCAACCAGAATTGTTCTTCCCTGTGATTTCAACAAACGAAGATGCGACCAGATCGCATGCCGTGCTTCCACATCGACTCCCAGTGTCGGCTCATCGATAATCAAGAGTTGAGGGTCGTGAAGCAACGCACGCGCAATAGCTACGCGCCGCCGCAGCCCGCCTGAGAGAATTTTGACGCTATCGTTAACTCTATCTGATAACCCAAGCAGTTTGATGACTTCATGGATTTTTCGTTTGGGATTTTGAACATGATAGAGCGAGGCAGCAAAGTCGAGATTTTCGTATGTCGTTAATTCGTCGTATAAGGCCGTTTCCTGAAGAACGACACCAAGACGTTGCCTGATTTCTTTATGCCCCTCAGGGAATCCGAATACAGTAATCTCTCCCGATGTTTTATTCCTCAGTCCAGTGACGAGCGAGAGGAGCGTTGTCTTTCCTGCGCCGTTTGGTCCCAGAAGTCCTGCGATACTGTTTTGCACAATATTCAGGTCAATATTATACAGAATGTTCTTGTTCCCTATCCTGCAGGAAACATGGCTAAAGCATATCGCAGGGGGGACTATTTCTGTCTGATCGTGCGTGTCATACGTAGGCATATATTTGACCGGGTATTGTTTAATCAATATAATATATTGCGATCATTCCGGCAATAATGTCGTTCTTCCGCTCCCGGAGTGTTCTGTACCTATACATGGGGAATTCCATTCTTTTTCAACGTTATGCAATCAATATTACCTAAATTCTTTTCATAATCTTCCTGATCTAAAAGAGAAGACCATACCGATCTTTAAAAGAATGCTTATCAAAGCACTGGCATCAGTTCGCGGGAAAAATAATGAGAGCGGGGGTAATGACCTGACTGCTGGAAGTAATTGGTGGCAAGGCGGGGATTTGGCCGGCCTGTAACCGTTGGATTGAAAAGTGGGTGGGGAGTCTATTTAATCTTTTGATACAGGGCATTCGCCAAACTCGAATTCATCGCTTTGAGGATTTCATACTCTCTCAGGGCTAAGCTACGATTACCCATCATGAGATAGACATTCCCAAGGTTATTATGTGCCTCCGCATAATCGGGATTAATCCGGAGGGCATCATTAAGATGAGAAATAGCCTCCCGGTACTTGCCTTGGTAAAAGAAAATATTCGCAAGGTTATTATGTGCCTCCGCATAATCGGGATTGATCCGGAGGGCATCGTTAAGATGAGGAATAGCCTCCTGGTACTTGCTCTGGTAAGAGAGAACAAGCCCAAGGTTATTATGTGCCCTTGCATAATTTGGATTGATCCGGAGGGCATCGTTAAGATGAGGAATAGCCTCCTGGTACTTGCCTTGGTAAAAGAAAACAAGTCCAAGGTTATTATGTGCCTCCGCATAATTTGGATTAATCTGGAGAGCATCGTTAAGATGAGAAATAGCCTCCGGGTACTTGCCCAGGTCCAAGAAAGCATCCGCAAGGTTATAATGCGGTCTGCCCTTGTTAGGGGATTTCTTCACACAATCCGTCCAGAGTTCTAACTCACTATTCCAAGCTCTGTTCCTCCAAAAGGTTCCAGTCATAAGAAAAAGGATCAACAAACCATAGATGATTATTTCCCAGACAGGGGGTTTCGGTCCTCTTATCACGTTCTGGGTCGTTGCGGACCTCGCCCCTTTTCCTGACCGGGGCTCCTCAAGCTCCACTTTTTTTATTGTTTTAAACCTCTTGGCCATTGTCTCGATGTTCTATTCAGAAAAGATAATAACAGCCTACCTGTCGTAGTTGAGCATTACGTTATATTATGCGCATTTCCGCCCACCATCGTCAACGTTCGCAAGAACTTGGCTTGTCATTACTCCCATATCTCAAAAGGAAAGGTAGGCTTAGATGTTTGTGAGAAATGCTTAACAAAGCACTAGCATTTGTATGGGGGAAAGTAATCAGAGTGGGGCAATGACCTGACTTGTGGGAGTAATTGGATTTGGTGGCGGTGCAGGGATTTGAACCCCGGACACTGCGGATATGAGGAGGATAAGGGTAATTCTGAAAAAGGCGAATTAAAGAAAGAAAGTAAAAATAATCAAGGAGATAAGAAAGCGTAAATGGACGTGTGGGGGCGTCTGTTTACGCTTTTTTGTTTCAACATTAGCACGGGATTAGCACGGGATGAAATGCAATGAATGGAACACTAATAACTTCGGGGCTTGTGGAGGGTGGAAGAATTGCTGCGTCCAAAATTGCCAGGTCTAAAATCATTCCTAACGGTATTGATGCGTTAAAAACTGAAGATTTAGCTGAGGTGGAAAATGGTATCTGCGATGAATGGATTTGGTATATGGAATCTCTTAAAGCCAAAAGGTTCGGGTTGGTGAACCATATTGAAAAGGCCGTCAAGGTAAAATTGGCTATCTGGTCGAGCAGGTATCATGTGAATGGTCAAGCTAAACAGAAGATACATATCAAGGAGGCACTGGGGCATTATTATTTTAAATTTGGGGTGATGGTGACTTTGACCTTTGACCCCAAAAGAACTACAAAATTGGGTGCTTGGTGTGATCTAGGGTATAGAGTGAGGGCGTTTATTGACAAGATTAATAAATGGCGCGAGTCCAGGGGGCTATCGAAGATCAAAGGGTTTCTTCACGTAAATGAAGATCAGCCGGGTAGTGGTTATCCTGCGCCCCATATAGTTTTTCCAGGATTAAAATACCTTGCTCCTCATGGTGTGGTAGCGGAATTGTGGCGGCATGGGTTTATAAAAGTGAACGTTGGGGGATCTGTCCATCCGGCACAATATGCTTGTAAATATATAACTAAGATGAAAGGCAAAGATTTCATGATGGCGATGATGTGGTTCTTTAATATTAGGACTTACACATTTTCAAGAGTGTTTAAGTATAGGGGTGAGGATAGGGCAGGTAGTGAATGGGAGTTCCTGCGTAGAGGAAAGGGCAAGGGTGGTGGGCTAGAAAGTTTAGAGGATGCTGTTAAAAGGTTCATGGGTGAGGGTTATTACGTATTCAATATTGGTTTGCTGAGGTTGAGAGCGGGATATGCAGGAGTGTTTGATTCCGGTTGAGTGTTGAGTTCTTCCTCCTACCAGTAATTGTGTTATAGAGAAAATAAAATAAGGAGAGAGTGAAAGGCAGGAGAACGAACTTCTTCCTGGGTCAAGAGCCCT
>DBZJ01000222.1 GCA_002311635.1 Syntrophaceae bacterium UBA1163 | reverse complement strand
AAGCGACCTCCTGTTTCAGAATACCTGACTCCCCGCCAACATCCTAACTCCAATTGAGCAAGGTAAAAGCGTCTCTCGGACGACTTTCTAATGACAAGGGTTGGGTAGGATGTCACAGAGTGACGGGGAACCCGCCTGCCAGGGTTAAACCTATAATGCCTTAGAAGATAAAAAATACTTGACTGGAATAAACAAGGAAGAAGCAAACACACCGGCAAACAAGAATTTTGAACTCTAACCTCCAGATAGCTTGCCAAGATACACCCTTTCCCAAAGGTTTCGATATGGAAGACATATCAAAACTTCTAATCAGGGGATAATGACCACCTATCGATTACCGATTGAAACCGAGCACGCTTGCCGAATTGGTTCCTGTTCGATTTCAGGAAGGAAGAGTTGAAAAAGGGGGTGTTTGCTTTACCTACGAATCTACAGCTCAGTCATACTTTGAGACTTGGTAATTATGGATAGAAACCATCAATGACCCCGTGGTATGCAGTCTTCTTTCACTGCAATTCTAAAGGCCAGGAAGTACCCTGTCTCCCTTTTACACTGACGACTTGACATAAAGTCGAGGTCTTTTTGCTTGACAGGGAACCCCTTTTCCTCGTATATTCAAGCCAACTCAAGATGGGTTCTGATCAAAAACCCCCGCCAACAATTTGTGCTGAAGGAATTGGACCCAGATGCAAAGGTGAAAGGAGCCGTTCTGGCTAGGGAGGTTCACTTCACTCCAGTCTAATTCGAAATCATGCCTTTCAAGAATTTCGCAAACACGAACAGACCATTTCTTTTAAAGATCGCCCACAAAATAATTGGGAAGATGACTTAAAGAATGGCATGACTAAGGGTCCTAAACCTGACTAAAAATGGAAGGAGCCGAGGGGAGCGCCACTACCCCATCCAAGAATTTGAGGGAGCAAGGGTGACAGAGGTCACCTTGCCGCGAATTGACTAAAGAAGAAAGGAGGTAAAATAACCTTATCGGTGGAGGGATGGCTTTTCTTGAATACTTTTCTTTAGAACCAATTAAAGGAGGACTCTCATGAAAAAAACAATCCTTTTTCCGACCCTGGCAGTAATTTTTTTGATGTTTCTTGGTTTTTCTTCTCCAGCGCATTCAGCAAAAGAGCCCATCGTTGTCGGGCTCATCCATTCGATGAGCGGAGCCATGTCCATGTATGGTATCAGTTCCGAGGCTGGGGGGCAAATCGCTGTGGAGGAAATCAATGCCGCTGGCGGGATTCTGGGCCGGCCTATAAAAATGATCACCCGGGACGATAAACTAAACCCAGAGACAGGGTTAAGGGAGGCCAAAGATCTCATTTTAAGCGAAAAGGCTGACTTTCTCACCGGAACGATCAGCAGCGCTGTAGCCCTGGCTATATCGAATTATGTGAAAAGAGAAAAGAAGATCTTTCTTATCAACATTTCTCAATCGTCGAGTTTAACGGAGGAGAACTGGAATCGTTATATTTTCCGGATCGACACGAATGCCGTTCCTTATTGGGGATATGCCCCGGCTCTGGCCCTGGCGAAAAAATGGAAAGACAAAAAGATCGTGAGTCTTGGCTTCGACTACGAAACGGGGAAAAACTCCCTCAAGGGTTTCAAGGAAAAGTATTTGGAACTGGTTCCAGACGCAACGATTGCAGACGAACTCTGGGCTCCGTTGGGGACGACCGATTTTACCGCTTACATTTCCAAAATAGCTAACTCTGGAGCAGATGCCTTTTTTCTCGCTTGTATCTACGGAGGAGGGGAATTGGCTTTTTCCAAACAGGCTTATGCCTTCGGCCTCTATGACAAAATGCATGCGATTCAACCCTGCGCAGGGGATGTCGAAACTTGGTCCAGTATTAAGAAAGGGGATCCCTACCCCAAAGGAGCTTTGGCCACCTGTCGGTACCCATTCTGGGCGATTAAGGATCCGAGAAGCAAGCGATTTGTCGAAAAGCACTACAAGAAAGTCGGATTTTGGCCTTCATACGGGGCCATGAACGAGTATTTAATCATGTACGCCTTGAAGGCCGCCATCGAAAAGGTTGGCGCCGTTGATACGGAAAAGATTATCAATGCAATGGAAGGGATGGTCTTGGATACCTTTGTGGGGAAGATTCCCATCCGAGCTTATGACCACCAGGCCATGATGCCGAACTGGGATGGGATCATCGACTTTACGCCTGAATTCTCCTTCCCCCATATCACCAAAATTGGTATCATCGGGGAAGAAGGGTACCATACCACCGAACAGATCAAGAAGCTTCGAGAAGACAAGTGAAGCCAGATGTTGCAAAGGTGGTTGGGTGCGCTTTCAAACCTTTACCAAGCGTTCTTTATTATTTTCTAGGGGCAACAGGCAATGCCATTTGAAGTGACCCCCTAATATGGACCTGAAAACGAAGCGGCAAAAGATTAAAAGATCCCGTTGTAAAAGCCTTCAGAGTGTACCCAACCACCTTTCGGGATCTTTTTTTATGCCATGGAAAATGAAGCTTTAAACGGCTGATTTTGATGAAGATGCCGAGGAGGTGGTTTCTCTTTTTCCGGCATCTGGAAAGAGAGAGTAAATCTTGTGACCTTCGACGCGATCGCTGGGCAGACCTTGAGCGGGATCAGCGTGGGAATGGTTCTGTTTTTAATCGCCGCCGGCCTGTCTATTATTTTCGGCACCTTGAAAGTGTTAAACCTCGCCCACGGGTCCATCTTTATGTTAGGCGGATTCTTGTGTTATGGATTCACTTCTAGTTTTGTTTCCCTCCCAGGTGTCTTCTGGTGGACCCTGCTGGCCGCGCCCTTAATTGTCGCCCTGGTAGGCGGTCTTATTGAAATCTTTCTCTTGCGCCGGATTTATACCCAGGAAATGCTCTATCAGTATATTCTGACCTTCGGGTTGATTTTGATTATCGGAGAGACGTGTAAGTTTATTTGGGGGGTCGGATACCATAGTGTAGGAATCCCTTGGCCATTTGGCGGGAATGTATCTTTGTGGGGATTGTCTTTCCCGGTATATAACCTTTTTCTAATTGGATGTGGGTTTACGGTTTTTATCGGACTCGTAGCATTAATGCGCTACACCGGTCTGGGAAGGATTATCCGGGCCGTGACCTACCATCGGGAGATGGCCAGCGCCCTAGGAATCAATGTGCCTAAGGTCTACACGGGGGTATTCATGCTTGGGTGCTGGCTCGGGGGGCTGGCCGGAACATTGATGCCTCCTATGTCTGTGGTGGCCTTGGGCTCGGATATGGCGGTCATCATTGAGTGTTTTATCATCGTGGTCATCGGTGGGCTGGGCAGTCTGCCCGGTGCCTTCGTCGGGGCAATCATTCTTGGGTTGTTGAATGCCTTTGGCATCTATATCATTCCGAAACTGGCTGTGGCCTTTGGTTTCATGTTGATGATTGTCATTTTGATTATCCGGCCGTGGGGGTTAATGGGCAAACCGGAGTGAGGAAAATCGAGAGATGAACCGTTTGGTCACTACGTTAAATTCCCACCGCTTCCTACTGCTCCTCGTGTTGCTTCTCTTTCTTTTCATTGTACCCTTCGTTATGAAGGAAAGCTGGGTAAGCCTGGTCAATGAAATGTTGGTTATGGCCCTGGCCGGTTGTGCCCTGAACCTTATGCTGGGTTACACGGGAATGATCTCCTTCGGCCCAGCGGGCCTGTATGCCGTAGGAGCTTACACGACAGCCATTCTTCTGACGCGATATAGGTTTCCGTTTGCGATCGCGGTGATTTCCGCCCCTGTCTTAGCCGGAATCATCGGGGGCCTGATAGGATGGTTCTGTGTTCGCCGAAGCGCCGTTTACTTTGCTTTGCTCACCTTGGCCTTTGCCCAGATTATCTGGACTATCATCTTTGAATGGTACGGCTTTACCGGGGGCGACAACGGTATTGTCTCCATTCCCATCCCGGAATTTTTCTTTACTATCAGCCATTGTTATTATCTTACCCTGACAGTTGTGGGGATCAGTCTATTGCTGCTATGGACGATCGTTCAATCGCCCTTCGGTAAGACGCTTCAGGCCATACGAGAAAATCCTGGGAGAACAGAATTTATTGCCATTCACCTAAGAAGATATCAGCTGTCGGCCTTTGTTCTGTCGAGCGCATTTCTTGGCATCGCAGGTTCTTTGTTTTGTATTTTTAGCGGAAGTGTTTTCCCGGATTATGCTCATTGGGTGAAATCTACGGATATGCTGGTCATCTGCCTTCTGGGAGGGTTTTATAATTTTGGGGGTCCGATCGTCGGCTCCGCCGTTTATATCTTTCTCAGCAAAATAATCTCCAAAGAGACGATGTTCTGGATGTTCTTCCTAGGGGTCATCATTGTCTTCCTGGTTTTGTTCATGCGGAACGGCATTGTGGGATTTCTCTCGGAGAAGCTCGCCCCTGCTCTCCATGGAACCTCTAGACCCAGCTCGGACGAGGAAGCCCAATGATCTTAGAAACTCAGAAGCTGGCGAAATCGTTTGGAGGGTTGACGGCTGTCCATGATGTCAATCTCCATATCCAGGAAGGGGAGCTGGTCTCCATCATTGGACCTAATGGTGCCGGGAAGACGACCCTATTCAACCTACTCACCGGGCACATATCGGTTGATTCTGGAAGGGTAATTTTCAAAGAGAAGGATATCACCCAACTGCCTCCCCATGCGATTTCGCGCATGGGCATAGGCCGTTCCTTTCAGCGCCTTAATATTTTCCCCCGACTGAGCGCCTTTGAGAATATCCAGGTGGCGGTTTTTTCCCAGCAACGGAAAAGCCGCAATATATTTGCCCGGGCTTCCAAACTGGCTCGGCACGAGACCGAAGCTATCTTGGAAAGCGTGGGGCTTCTGGATAAGAAAAACGTTACGGGAGGGCTCCTGGCCCATGGAGACCAAAAACGATTGGAAATGGGAATCGCCCTGGCGGTGGAACCGAGCTTGCTCCTGCTGGATGAGCCAACCCAAGGAATGAGTCCCAAGGAAAGCGGTGAGCTTACGCAGTTGATTCAAAAGCTGGTCAGGGAACGGGGATTGACTCTTATCTTTGTGGAACACGACATGAACGTCGTCTTTGGCATCTCCGATAGTATAATAGTCCTACACCAGGGAAAGATCCTATTTGAGGGTAAACCAGACAAAGTAAGGAAAAACGAAGAGGTCCAGAGAGTCTATTTGGGAGACGAAAGGGGAACATGGTCCTCGCTGTTAAGGAAATAAACACCTTCTATGGTCTCAGCCATATCCTCTTTGGTGTTTCTTTGGAGGTAAGGCAGAGCGAAACCGTCTGTATATTGGGAAGAAATGGAGTTGGTAAGACAACTACCCTCCGGAGCATTATGGGGCTTGCCCCACCACGGTCAGGGAGCATAAAATTCAAGGGTGAAGAAATTAGGGGTAAACAGCCCTTCGATATTTACCGGTTGGGCATCGGTCTGGTGCCCGAAGATCGGATTATCTTCCCGGACCTTACTGTTCACGAAAACCTTGAAATTGCAGTTAAGAAGGGTGAAAGAAGGGGAAGTATGGAGGGCTGGACAATTGAGAAAGTTCAGCGGTTGTTTCCAATATTGAAAGCGAGGGATAAGCAATGGGGCGGGACCCTTTCCGGAGGAGAACAGCAGATGCTTACTATCGCCAGGACCTTAATGGGCAACCCCCGTCTCCTGCTTTTAGACGAACCCTCGGAAGGACTAGCTCCGCTCGTTGTTAAGGCGATCGAGGAACAAATCTTGTTGCTCAAGAAAGAAGGGATGACGATCCTTCTTTCAGAGCAAAATTCCAACTTGGCCCTGAAGATTTCCGACCGCGGCTACATTCTCGAAAAAGGTCTTGTGGCTTGGCAGGGAGCCGTCTCGGAGTTGAAAGGTGACCCGGAAATCATGAAAAACTATTTAGGCCTATGAGATAACGGTATTCGAACTCATTGGAGAAAAATAATGTCACAAGCAGTCCTTTTCCCCTTGGTATTTCCCGAAAAACAAAGTTAAAGGAGACACTGATGAACTTAGCCCAATTCTTAATCGATACGGCCGCTCGTATCCCTGACCATCCGGCGATTCGA
Source organism: Syntrophaceae bacterium UBA1163 (assembly GCA_002311635.1). Lineage (GTDB taxonomy): Bacteria > Desulfobacterota > BSN033 > BSN033 > UBA1163 > UBA1163. Next base: position 4,365 of record DBZJ01000222.1, on the reverse strand, counting down.
TTCTCAGGAGGGGTCCTGACTTATGGCGAAATGAACCAGAGAGTAGATGCTCTTGCTCATGGTCTCAAACGATTGGGGATCCGACCGAAGGATGTCTGCATCTTAATGATGCCCAGCTCTCTCAACTGGACTCTCGTCTACTATGCCCTAGCCAAGATGGGAGCGATCGTGGTGCCCGTGAACCCCCTCTATCGCCAGGGAGAACTCGGCCATATCTTCCGTGATTCTGGTGCGCGGGCCTTTGTAGGCCACGTGGATTATCTAGTGGAACCATCCCTTGTGATAAACTCCACACCGAACATTAATATCCGCATCGCCGAAGGAGAGAAATTACCCACTGGATTTCGTCCGTTAAAAGACCTGTTTAACGAGGCTGGGGAATTTAAAGTCAACACAACCCGCCCCGGTGACCCTTTTGCAGTAATTTATACCAGCGGGACGACGGGCTTGCCCAAAGGAGCCGTGCTGACCCATTACAGTCTTAGGAGTGACGCCATCGCGGTGACCAAATTGAGATATACGGAACCCCAGGACATTGTTTTGGGTTTGTTGCCCCTCTTTCACATTTACGGCATGACCCACTCCCTGAATATATCGGTCTATCTCGGGCTTACGATTCGAATGTGGGAGCATTTTGTTGCGGAGGAGGTTTTAGCCGCCATTGAGGAGGAGAAAAGCACGATTCTTTACGCTGTGCCCACCATGATAAACCGCCTTGTCGAGCTAGCCAAAAGCACGCCTCCTAAGCGATCAAGCCTGCGTTTCTGCATCTCAGGCGGGGCCTCTCTACCAGTTGAAATACTGCACCGTTTCCAGGCGACCTTTAACGCAACTATCTATGAAAGCTACGGGCTGACGGAATGTTCTCCTACCTGCGTGGAGAACCCTTACGGAAGACCCACGCGCCCGGGATCCATCGGACTTCCCATACCCGGTTTCCAAGCACGAATTGTGGACGACAATGACAAGGACGTAGTGCGAGGTGAAGTCGGCGAACTCGTAATTATGGGGCCTGGAGTCATGAAAGAATATCTGAACCAGCCGGAGGCGACGGCCAAAACCCTGCGAGGGGGTTGGTTACACACAGGCGATCTAGCTCGGATGGATGAAGGCGGTTATATCTATATTGTAGACCGAAAGAAGGAAATGATTATAAGAGGGGGTTATAATGTCTACCCCCGCGAGATTGAAGAAGTTCTGTATAAACATCCGGGGGTGTTGGAGGGAGCGGTTATCGGGGTACCTCATGCCGATTTGGGAGAGGAGGTGGCAGCAGCGGTTGTCCTGCGGCCTGGAGTCAAGATTTCGCCCGATGAACTGCGGCAATACGTTAAGAACCAGGTCGCTCCGTACAAATATCCCCGAATCATTAAGTTCGTGAGCGAGCTGCCCAAGACTTCAACCGGAAAGATCCTGAAACGAGAAATTTCGCTGAAGGATTGAATTTCCGGTTCGGGCAGTTGATTACTGTTCCTCGGAGTCATTCTTTTTGGGGCCTCTAAAAGAATTTTTTTCAATAAGAAAGAAAGGGGGAGATGAATTACTGGAATCGCCGAAGAAAGGATGAAGGAGGAGGGAGCGAATCAGCTTTATTTATGAGGGAAAGAGATTATGAAAATGATCAGCGAAAACTTTGCAGAGAGGGGATATCCACATCCACAAATGAATACACAATCAAGCTACAGAGGAATACCCACCATCAACGGGGATCGCTGTGCCTGTGACGAACATAGATGCAGTGCTCGCCAGAAAAACCGCTACCCCAGCGAAGTCGTCAATGTTGCCCCACCGGCCCGAAGGCGACCGGGCAAGTACACGTTCGTTAAGGCCCTGGATCTTCTCTCGGGCCCGGCGAGTTAGATCGGTGTCAACCCAGCCCGGCAGGACTACGTTGACCTGAATGTTGTCGTTCGCCCATGCGACTGCAAGGGATTTGGTGAGTTGCACGATGCCGCCTTTGCTTGCACCGTAGGCCGGCGCATGAGATGGACCGAATATGGACATCATTGATCCAACATTAATGATCTTGCCACCGCCGAGGCTCTTCATGTACGGGTAAGCGGATCGTGAACAGAGGAAGGCGCCGGTGAGGTTTGTGTCCATCACCTGCTGCCATTCTTTTAGCCCAAGCTCGTGGGCCGGCTTTTGGATATTGATTCCAGCATTGTTGATTAGTATGTCGAGCCGGCCGCACCGTTTTACCGTCTCCTTCATGAGAGCGTCAACCGAGCGCTCGTCCGTAACATCGACCGTTATGGCGAGTGAGTCGGAACCAAGCGCTCGTAGATCGCGAACCGCAGCGTTCGACTTCTCCTCGTTTCGGGCAGCCACAACAACGCGCGCTCCGGCCTTAGCTAGGCCTCGCGCCATTCCCAAACCAATTCCTCCATTTCCGCCAGTCACGATCGCGACTCTTCCGGTCAAGTCAAACATTTCCTGTCTCCCGAAATGGAGGGGCGTCATTGTGCTGCCCAACGTGAATTACGGTTTGTAATATACACCTTTTCTAAGAATTAGGGAAGCGAATGTTACAGGAAGGACTCCTCAAGAAAAGGGGCTGTGAATAACACGAGTCCACACCCTGAGACAATCCTGGAGGTCAACGATGACGGGTAGAGATTATGCATCCCAATGGAATATATGAAGATCAAATCTTAACCTTTTAGATACTACTGGAAAAGAGGATTTACAGCAGAACGACGCTACTGTTCTTGTGGAGCAAAGAGGCAAAGTCATTACCGTGAGTAGGTTACCCATCGACTTCTTCGGCCGGCTTTTGCCGAAATAAGGTTCTGTGGACTACTTTCAGCTGCTCTTGGATCTGAAGATGCTGTGGACATTGTTCCTCACATTTTCCGCATTCAATGCAAGCCGATGCCCTCTGCTCGGGAGAAAGCATTTCGTTGTAACGTAGGAGATTGATTTCACCGTCTTTAAACATAAACAAATCATTATATAAAGAAAAATTTAACGGAATATTGACGCCAGTCTCGCACGGCATGCAGTAAGCACACCCCGTACAAACGATTTTGAGCATTCTTCGGTACACCTGTTTCACCTGACCGATTATAGAAAGCTCCTTGCCGGAAAGCGAATTCGGCTTGCCTTCGCTGGCAACTCTGAGATTTTCCATTATCTGCCCCATCGTGCTCACTCCGCTGAGCGCGGTTGACACTTCAGGATGATTCCACACCCATCGGAGGGCCCATTCGGCCGGTGTCCTCTTTTTCTTTGCAGACTCCCAGATTGTCTGAATCTCACCAGGCACTCGGTCAGCCAATTTTCCTCCCCGAAGCGGTTCCATCACCACTACCCCAAGTCCCTTGGATGCCGCATAGATCAGTCCCTCTTTTCCTGCCTGATAATTTTCATCGAAGAAATTGTACTGTATCTGGCAGATCTCCCAGTCATAACTATCCACAATTTCTTTAAAGATCTTTATATCATCATGAAAGGAGAACCCCACGTGCCGAACCCGACCATCCGCCTGTATTTGATTGAGAAATTCGAACACCTTCAACTGCAGCATGCTTGGCCAAACCCATCGGTTCAATCCATGAAGAAGGTAGACGTCGAGATAGTGAGTTTCAAGCCGTTTCATCTGCCCATCGAGGAATTTATTAAAATCTTTTTCTTCTTTTACCAGCCAGGCGGGCAGCTTTGTTGCAATCATGATCTTGTTTCGATACTCCTTTACCGCTTTTCCGAGGAGGGGTTCGCTTTTTCCGCTATGGTATGGATAGGCCGTGTCGAAGTAATTTACCCCGTGATCAATCGCATATTGGATCATCTTTTTCGCTTCTTCCTCGTTGATGGCCTTATTCGGATCAAAAATATCAGCGCCACTGCCACTCCCATTTAGGATCGGAAGGCGCATGCAACCAAACCCAAGAATTGAAACATTGAGGTTAGCTTTGCCGAGCTTTCGGTACAACATGTATTTATCCTCCTTTTCCCAACTCGTCCCGGCTTTTCGGCCCCATAGGAGGTCGTCTTCGGAAATCACTGTGAGCGTGACGGAAGTTATATTCATTCTCCCATCAGTAGAGCTATTTGTCCAGACCCACAATAGGTCGAAATGCTCATTCTAGATGTAACTTGGATAGGGAATGAGGGTGGTTAAATAACGCATTTTATGAAATTCTACTGGAAGCTCCTATTGAGACGACAGATGAAATAGCCCTTATTCTGAAGGAAACAATGGACGAGGCTGGAAGGATTTTCCTGAAGATTGTTCCGGGTGGAGCTGAGGTGGTGGTTGCAAAAAGCTGGGGAGACAACTGGTTTTGATACCTCAACCCTAGTTTTGATGGGTTGCTGTTTGTTCTTTGACTGGTTGGTGATAACACCTCCTACTCATCAAGT
>DBZJ01000046.1 GCA_002311635.1 Syntrophaceae bacterium UBA1163 | reverse complement strand
TCTCAAAAATAAACTTATTAAATTCTTGTGATGCCATCAATCTATTTTCCACATATTTACGATGAGTTACATAAAGTATCGACCCTGTGACTTATTCAATTTATTTGTGAGACGGCACACTAGAAGATAATGGAATTTGAGATTGGAATCGAAGTGAAAAGGGATTTCACAGTTGGCTTTATCAGAAAATTTAAAGAGCGAACGGAAAAAGTCAAGATTGAAACAAAATTCAGATGCTTTGGGAAGTATGATCAGGTGCATTAAGGAGGGGCTAAAAGATTTGGTTTACTGGTTCCTGATCTTTTGAAGGAGCTCGATCCGTGAGACTTCGAGCTCCTGAAATCGTTTCCGAGACATTGGGCAATAAGACAGGTGCGAGAGTAGGGCTCGTGGTAAGTAAAGGTTATGAGAGGACCGCTTATTTCGACGGGAAGGGCAAAAATCCATTTTTAGATAGCATCGTTGTTAAAGAAATGGTGGTCGGGATTGGAGAGGAGGCAAAACGTTCGAGGCGAGCAGGTGTTGAAACGGATGAGGAAAAGGTAAAAAATGAGCTAAGGAACTTCTTGAATTTGGGGGTGGAATTATAGTAGTGAGCTTTCGTCATTCCACTCTATGTCCTGCCAATGAGCGCATGATGAAGAAATGGATCGAATCCAAGGCAAAATAAAGTACCCAGCCTAAAGGAGAAGGGTCACAGGAAAATATGAATAACAAAATTGAATTTGTTGATCAGACCTTGCGAGATGGTCAACAGAGCCTATGGGGTTATATGATGAGGACTGATCATATGATCCCGATTGCAGAGGTCATGGATCGGGTGGGCTATAGAGCCATCGCAACGGTAGGTAGTCAGGCTTTTACAGTCCAGGTGCGTAAGCTCAACGAAGACCCCTGGGAGAGAATCCGAGTCCTTTCCAAGTTGATAACAAGAACCCCTCTTCGCGGGTCCTATCAGATTGACAGTCTTTCCTCCTTTGATTTGAGTACGCCGCGGGACATCATCACCCTCTGGATAAAACGATCCGTTACCAATGGAATAAAGAGCTTCTGGGTTTGCGATTATCAGTATAACATGGAGAAATTCATTTACTTTGCAAGGATTGCTAAGGCCCAAGGAACGGAGGTCGTGCCGGTATTGGCGTTTACCTCCAGTCCAGTTCACAGCAATGAGCATTGGGCACGAAAGACCCGACGGTTGGTCGAGGCCAAGGATTGCATTGATGGGATCATGATCGAGGACCCAGCAGGAATTATCAGACCGGAGGATATCCGGAAGCTGGTGCTCACGGTCCAAAAGAACTGTGAGGGGATTCCCCTTGAGTTTCACTCCCATTGCAATTCAGGCCTTGCGCCTCTCTGTTATCTCGAAGCCATTCAATTGGGTATTACAACCGTGCATACGGCAGTGGGGCCTCTTGCCAATGGGACCTCTGTGCCGGCCATAGAAACCATCTTAAAAAATGCTCGACGTTTAGGCTTTTCCTCAGACCTGGATGAGGATGCCCTCGCCGCCGTGTCAGCCCATTTCAGAAAAATTGCCGAAAAAGAAGGGCTGCCGATTGGTGTTCCGATGGAATACGACCTCTTTCATTTTGAACATCAGTTACCGGGCGGAATGATGACCAATCTCACACGGCAGCTCAGAGAGGTGGGGATTGAACACCGCCTGGACGAGATTCTCGAGGAGATTATCCTCGTTCGAAAAGAGTTTGGATATCCGGTAATGGGGACACCCTATTCCCAAATCGTAGGGGCTCAAGCCGTGGAGAACGTCGTCTCAGGCGAGCGGTATAAGAATATCACGGATGAGGCGATCAAATACGTGCTGGGATACTACGGAGAACCGGTTGTTCCTGTAGACCAGAACGTCATGGACCGGGTCATGAGCCTGCCCAGGACCAAAGAATTTCTCGATTGGAAGCCCGAGGGATACGAGAAGTCCGTTGAAGAGCTTCGTCGGGAGATCGGGCCGGAACTTTCGGATGACGAGCTTCTGCTCAGGATCCTAATCCCAGGAAAACCTCTTAAGAGCGGTGAGCCGAAGAAGAAATCAACTCCTGTCGTGGCCAAAGCGACGGCACCCGCCCATCCGTCCACTAACTTTCCCACGGAATTCAGTGTGGAGGTGGATGGGGAAGTGTTCAACGTCAAAATTTCTCCGGTGTGGGATGGGGAAGGGGAAACCGAAACGACGACTCATGAGCCAGAGACGCAACAGATACCATTGGCAGTGAAGAGGCCGAAGCAAATACCTAAGGGTGCTGTGCTGTGCGGGATGGCAGGGTTAATTCTTTCGATTGAAACCAAGCTGGGTGTTCGTGTGAAGGCGGGCGACCTAGTGGCCATGGTCGAGGCAATGAAAATGAGGAGGCGCGTCCACTCACCCTATAGTGGAGTAGTCAAAGAGATTCTTGCCCACGAAGGGGAGATGGTCGCCCCAGAGGATATTCTGATGGTGGTGGAATAGCATGGTCAAAAAGATTCTTGTGGCCAATCGGGGGGAAATAGCGATCCGTGTCATGAGAGCTTGCCGTGAGATGGGCATCCCTTCCGTAGCCATCTATTCTGAGGCGGATAAAAGGGCATTATTTACCAGATATGCGGATGAGGCCTATTGCATCGGCCCTCCGCCGGCAACTCAGAGCTATCTTAACATCCAAAAAGTGATTCAAGTGGCTAAGGAATGCCGGGCTGACGCCATTCACCCTGGTTACGGCTTTCTTGCTGAAAATCCAAGATTTGCCTTTGCCTGTGAAGAAGGGGGAATAAAGTTCATTGGACCGTCGAGCAGGGTGCTTGAGCTCATGGGTGATAAAGTGGCTGCGCGACGCGAGATGGTAAAGGCGGGGGTTCCCGTGGTGCCAGGCACGGACGAATGCGTGGCGGAATTTGAGAAAGCAAGGGATATAGCCGAAGAGATTGGATATCCGGTGATCATCAAGCCCTCTGGGGGTGGAGGGGGAATCGGGATGACCATTGTTGCAAACGAAGGGGAAATGGCAAAGGCGTTGGAGTCCACGCAGGCGATCGCGACGACGACCTTCGGCCTTTGCGATATCTACATTGAAAAATATCTATCCCATCCTCGTCATATCGAGTTTCAGATATTGGGAGATTCAAAAGGGAACGCCATTCACCTTGGGGAACGGGAGTGTTCTATCCAGCGAAGACATCAGAAGTTGATCGAGGAATCTCCGTCAAGCGCGGTGACTTCCGCGATGCGTAACAAAATGGGGAAATTAGCCGCGAATGCCACCAGATTTCTGGGTTACGAAGGGGCGGGGACGATGGAGTTCCTTTTCTCCGAGGGAAGGTTCTACTTCCTTGAGGTGAACGCCCGAGTCCAGGTTGAGCATCCGGTGACCGAGATGGTGACAGGGGTGGACGTAGTGAAAGAACAGATCCGGATTGCCTCAGGCCTCCCCCTCAGCCTGAAACAAGAAGAGGTTAGGATGAAGGGGTGGGCGATCGAATGCCGCATCAATGCTGAGGATCCATTGAATGATTTCGTCCCGACACCCGGCAGGATCAAAACCTATCACTCTCCAGGGGGGACAGGGATTCGTGTGGATAGCGGCGTTTACGCTTCTTACATTATTCCCCCTTTCTATGACCCCATGATATCGAAACTCATCGTTTGGGGCAGAGACCGGAGCGAGGCGATCGAAAGAATGAAGCGGGCTCTCTATGAATATATGATTGTTGGGATAAAGAACAATATTCCATTCCATAAAGCCGTCATGGAAAACCCGCGCTTCACGAAGGGTGAGTTAGGGACCCATTTTATCGAACGGGAAACGACTCTGATGGATGATATGAAGCGAATTATGGAACAAGAGAAATCCTTAGGGGAAAAGCTATCCCTCACCGATAATAAAAGGAGAGTTGCCGCTATTTCTGCTGTGGCTGCCATCACCCAGATGCTTGGTCACACCCAATCGAAGCAAAATCTTCCTGGAAGCGTCTAGGGATCTTAGGAGGTCCGTCATCTGAATGTTATGAGGTAGCAAGATGAAAGGAAAGAATATACTCATCCTTGGCACATTGGATACCAAGGGGGAGGCGATCCTTTTTCTTAGATATCGCATTGTTCAGAGGGGGTGTAACGCTATCATAGTCGATCTCAGCACGGGAGGCGAATCCCTGTCCAAAGCCGATATCGGTCCCCCAGAGATCGCCCGGGCAGCCGGGAAACGCATTGAGGACATCTACGCATCGAAAGACCGATCGGCCGTGACCCCCGTAATGGAAGCAGGAGCAATCAAGATAATCAAAGAACTCTACTCCAGGGGGAATTTGGATGGCATGATCGCGGTGGGAGGCGCCAGTATGGCATTAATGGCTGCTCACATCATGAAAGGATTCGGGTTCGGTATGCCCAAGATGATCGTCTGCCCGGCCGCCATGCCGGCCTACATCGGTTATTGGTTCGGCACAATGGATGTGGCCATCATGCAATCCATCGTGGAATTCGCCGGGCTGAACGACCTGCTCAAAGACGCGTTAACACGAGCGGCCGGAGCAATTTGTGGGATGGCAGAAGAAGCCTCGACGTCGGCCGTGCTTCGCATCCCCAAAGGGTCTATCGCCATCACCCAGTATGGATTTTCAGAGAACTGCGCGAGGTTTGTGAGGAGCCACTTGGAGGAGAGGGGGTATGCGGTTTACCCGTTCCATGCTAATGGAGTCAGTGATCGAGCGATGGATAGTCTGATCGACCAAGGCTACTTTGACGGAGTGATCGATATTGTTCCTGCTGGCGTTATTGAAGAGATTTTTGAGGGTCATCGTGCAGCCGGTCCCAACAGACTTGAGGCGGCGGGGAAGAGAGGTATTCCGCAGGTGATCGCTCCGTGCAGCCTCAACCTGACCGGATGTGGACCGACAAGAAAACACTATGAGAAGTACGCTTCTCGAGAGAAAGTCTTAAAAGTGGATGAGATGAGGGCAGGCACTCGTTTTAACGATGAGGAGTTGAAGATTGGAGCGAAGGCATACGCGGAGAAGCTGAACAAGGCAAAGGGACCCGTCTCCATCTTGATCCCTCTTCGCGGCTGGTCCTCATTGGACCGAGAAGGTTCTATTTTATACGACCCTGAGGGAGATATGGTATTTGTCGAAGAATTGAGGAGGCACCTCAAGCCGGACGTGGAGATTGAGGAAATGGATTGCAACTTGGAGGATCCGCCGTTCGGCCTCGCTTTAGTGGAGAAACTGGAGGCCTTGTTCGGCGGGACGAAGGCAGCCACGTGACGCTCTGCATGAAGAAGGAGGACAAGTTTTATAGAGACACCAAAAAGATCAAGACCGGGAATAGGGCGGTTGAATGGAAATCTTGGGGTGTGTATATCTTCAAGTGATTAACCGTAGTTTACTAATTTAGGAAGGAGGTTCACAGTGATTGGAATCACATCGATGGGAATCTATGTTCCTGCCTATCGGCTGAACAGGGAAGAGATATCTCGGGCCTGGCGGACAAAGAGTTTAGGAGGAGAAAGGACGGTAGCGAGGTTTGATGAGGATAGTCTTACCATGGCGGTTGCCGCTACCCTTGATTGTATTAAATATGGTCCGCATCGTCCAGACGGTTTGTTCTTTGCCAGTACGACCTCCCCGTACAAAGAGAAGCAGGCAGCGGCGATCATTGCCGCCTCGGTCGATCTATCCGAGGATACGCGGACGGCGGATTTTACCGATTCCCTGAGGTCAGGAACGATTGCTTTGAGCTCGGCGATGGACGCGGTGAAAAGCGGTTCAGCGAATAATATTGTGGTGGTTGCGTCGGACTGTAGAATGGGGACAGGAAAGAGCCAATTTGAGCAACAATTCGGCGATGGAGCGGTCGCTATCAGTCTGGGCAACTCCGAAGTCATCGCCAGCATCGAAGGGAGCTATTCGCTTTTCAGCGAATTTCTTGACACGTGGAGGCTCGAAGGAAATGCCTTTGTCCAGTCCTGGGAGGAGCGGTTTGTGGTGACGGAGGGGTATCTGAATACTATGGAGAGAATCATCTCAGGGGTTATGGAGAAATACCGAGTTGCCCCTTCGGAATTCGCCAAGGTGGTATTTTATGGACCTGATAACAGGAGTCACGCCAACTTAGCTAGGCGGCTGGGGTTCAACCTCGGGACCCAAGTTCAAGACTTGATATTTCAATCGATTGGTAATACGGGGACAGCGACGCTTCCGATGATGTTGGTCGCTGCCCTCAAGGAAGCGAAGCCGAATGATAAGATCTTGGTGGCCAACTATGCAGACGGCGGGGATGCCTTCATTCTAAAGGTAACCGAGAAGATCGGGAAATTTCAAGAAAAGATGAAGGAAGGTGACCGGAAGCAGATTTATATTAGTTATGAGAGGTACCTGAGTTGGCGGGACCTGGTGCCTTCCGAAGACCCGCGACGTCCGGATTCTAAACCCCCATCGGTCACGTGCATGTGGCGGGAAAGAAAGAGCGTGCTCGCATTCTACGGAAATCGATGCAAACAATGTGGAACCGTACAATATCCGCCGCAGCGAATCTGTGCCCATTGTCAGGGTAAGGACAACTTCGAAGCTTACCGGCTATCTGACAAGAAAGGACGCATTTTTACATATGCGGCAGACTATTTGACATCGAGCAAGGACTCTCCTGCGCTTATTGGAGTCGTGGATTTTGAGGGAGGGGGTCGGGCTATGTGCGAGATAACCGAATGTGAGCCCTCTGAAATCAAATTGGGGATGTCGGTGGAAATGTGTTTCAGAAAGCTGGGTCAACGGGGAGGTGTTCAAAATTATTTTTGGAAGGCTAGGCCGGCAACTTAACCCTAACTCTGACCTCAATGAGAGGTGAGCATTTATTTAGGACTATATCATTCCAGTTATTTTCATGTATTTTATGGAAAACATACGATTCGGTTCATGGTGGCCTTTGCACATGCTCGGAAACTGGTGTGAAATGTCCAAAAGAGCCGTTTTCCTGCTGAAGAGATTAATGTGAGCTTAAACGAATAGGATTGGAGAAAATATGAACACGATCAAAGACAAAGTTGCGATCATCGGGATGGGCTGCACCAAATTTGGCGAGCTATGGGATAAGAGCGTTGACGATTTGATTATTGATGCAACGTTTGAGGCGTGTGAAGATGCAGGAATAGGTTTAAAGGAGATCCAAGCGGCTTGGTTGGGGACGGTTTTCTCTGGACATACGGCTCTCAGCCTATCCTCGCCGTTGAAGCTTCAATACATACCCGTCACACGCGTTGAGAACATGTGTGCCACGGGGACCGAAGCCCTTCGGGGAGCCGCTTATGCGGTTGCGGCTGGTGCATGTGACATTGCTTTGGCTGTTGGAGTGGAGAAACTCAAGGATACCGGTTGGACGGGGGTGCAGCCCACGAGTGTGATCGGCAGGTCAACGATGGGTACGAACGGCACGGAAATCCAACTCTCTCCGCCGGCAATGTTCTCGGAGTTAGCTTTTCGGTACTTCGAGAAATGTAAAGTAGATATTGATGAAGGGAGAAAACTGCTGGCGGAGATTGCTGTGAAGAATCATCACCACGGCAGCATGAACCCGAAGGCTCACTATCAGAACGAGTTGACGGTGGAGCAGGTGCTCAATGCCCCTATCGTCGCTTGGCCGCTTAGTATGCTAGACTGCTGTGGGGTGAGTGACGGGGCAGCGGCGGCGATTGTGACGCGAACGGATCTGGCCAAGAACTTCAGGGCCGATCCGATCTATATAAAATCATTGACCAACGTGGTAGGGCCTTACCGGGATTTGATCACGGGCGGTTACGATTTTGCCCATGTAGAAGAGAACGTCCGGGCCTCCAAGGTAGCCTATGCAGAGGCAGGGATAAAGAACCCGAGGGGCGAGCTGAGCGTGGCTGAAGTACATGATTGCTTTACAATTCATGAGATGGTGATCTATGAAGACCTGGGGTGGACCCGTTCTGTCAGGGAAGACATCGAAGCTGGGACCTTTACGCTGAAGGGGGAACTTCCCGTGAATACCGACGGTGGGCTCAAGTGTTTTGGTCATCCTTTAGGAGCGAGCGGCCTGAGGATGCAGTACGAAGTTTACAAGCAGCTTCAGGGCAAAGGCGGCTCCCGGCAGGTGAAAAATCCGCGTCTTGGGTTGACCCACAATTTGGGTGGACAGTTGTGGGGCGGAATCGCTTGCATATCGATCACGGGAAACAGTCTGGGCTAGGAGGTGCGCGGATAAATGAGCCAAAAAATTGATCATATCGGCATGGTTGTAAAAAACACGGAAGAAATGATAACCCTGTTCTCAAATCTTTTCGGATTCGAGGTGACTGAATCGATCGCCTTCCCGGAGCAAGGATTTAAGTCGACCCTGATATCCAAGGAAGAGGTAACGATCGAGTTGATAGAGCCCATGGGAACAGAGGGGATCATCCAAAAGTTTGTTCAGAAACAGGGCTGGGGGTTACACCATCTCTCGATTCGAGTTGACGACATAGAGTCTGAAATGAAGTTACTCAAGATAAAAGGCGTGAAATTGGTCAACGATGAGCCGCAGGTGGTCAAAGGGACATCCAACAAGAGTGCTTTCATACACCCCCACTCAACTAAAGGACTGCTCATCGAGCTAGTTCGCCGATCGAACTCGGACCGAGGATGATATGGTAAAATAGATCGATTTCTGACCGTATGGCATCCTACTGAAAGCGGTCAATAATAGAGGGAATACAGAGTTTCTCGTTAATTTTATTATAAGCTAGGACAGCAGATTTTCGATCACATTTGAGATCGGAGAAGGCAAAATATATCAATTGAAGCATAATATTGAGAGTTGAGCGGCCAAAGGTGTGAAAATTGATTTTAGATAAGTTTCGCCTAGACGGAAAAATTGCTCTGGTAACGGGCGGGACAAAAGGTCTAGGTCGGGCGATTGCGACAGCTTTAGCCGAGGCCGGATCCGATATAGCCGTTGTGAGCCGATACCAGAGCGACGAAACAGAAAAGGACATCTTTTCTATTGGAAGGAAATACTTCCATTACCCTGCCGACTTGACCGTCCGGGAGGAAGTCCGAAAGGTCGTCCCTGCCATTTTCAAGGAGATGGGCGACCTTGACATCCTCGTCAATAATTCTGGAATTGTACGGAGGTCCCCCGCAGTCGATTATCCGGAAAAAGATTGGGACGCGATGTTGGAGATTGATTTAACTGCGCCTTTTCTACTTTCTCAGGCGGCGGCTAGGATCATGTTGAAAAAAGGGAGAGGGAAAATCATCAATATCGCTTCCATCTTATCCTTTCAGGGAGGCAACAATGTGGCTTATGCCGCGTGTAAACATGGTGTAGTTGGGCTAACGAGGGCCCTTTCGAACAGCTGGGCAAGCAAAGGGATCAATGTGAATGGGCTTGCCCCCGGTTGGTTCTCCACAGATTTTAATGCCGCCGTCCGGAAGGACGCGGATCGTTTCGAATCGATTACCAAACGCATACCGGCTGGTCGATGGGGCACACCGCAGGATATTTGCGGTGCCGCTGTCTTCTTGGCGTCAGCGGCTTCAGATTTTGTTCACGGAGAAATATTGGTGGTGGATGGTGGGTGGGTTGCAGGCTGATTGATTGTGAGTGCCGCTTGTGCATCTGGCCCATTTCCAAAATTTCACCCAATCAAGAAATTATCCTGAAAAGGAAAAAAACATATCTGGAGACTTTACCTTTTCCTCGGGCTGCGAGCTTCCCAAACCACCGCCGTATACTGGCTGGATAATTCAAAAGTGTTCAACAATTTTGTTTATATGAATAAGTGAACGTAGAGGAACGGATCGGCAGATTGAAACCCCGATTTTAAAGATGCGCAGTTCTTATAAGCTATGCCAGAAAACC
>DBZJ01000076.1 GCA_002311635.1 Syntrophaceae bacterium UBA1163 | reverse complement strand
CAACTACGGACGGGACAGTCTCCTAGGTAATACACGTTTGGTATATTATGGACACACCTCTGGAGCGCCTCTGTTATCAAAGGGTTAGCCTTAATAATTTGGCTGATAGTCCAAGGGACAACGTTAAGGGGATAGAGCCAGAGATCGAACAAATCGCCCAAGAGTACGAGTTCTTCCACACTCGCATCATTTGCAAAGTTGTTGAGCATTGCCCTTACGTATTCAGGGTATGGGGGAAGAAACCAACTGTAACCCCCCCATTACTCATGTGGACATCGCTGGTAACAATTGTCTTTTTAGGAGATGCCATGGTATTTCTCCTTTTTGTCGGGCGTTCGAGACGCGCCCTTGTCCGAGTATTACACCCCTTAGGCAATTGGGGGTCGATTCTCCTAGAATTATCTTTTGATAATTAAGTCAGTTATTAATCGACCTTAATTCTTTAAACTACTATTACTCAGAGCGAAAAATTGATTAACCTTGGATTTTCCAGAATTACCTCTCCCTTGGGTGTAAGGGTGAAAAATTAATCTATTTCACGCTCCCAGTAATAAAATGGACTACACGCGCAAATAAATAGAAAGGTGCGAATCAAGATAAACCCATTGCCATCAAGACGTTGAGGTTTAACTGGTTCGCGTAAGGGAAATCAGGGTTCAAAGACAGGGACCGATCCAGGGTAGCCAGGGCACCATTAAAATCATCCATCGCCAGGCACACCGCACCTTTCATCGACCACGCCCACCAATCGGTTGGCTTCAGGGTGACAGCTCGCTCCAAAGCATTGGCCGCCTCCAAATGATCGCCTGCCGAAAGGAGCGCTTCACCCAGCACTAGACAAGCCCAGTGGTAGTCGGGCTGCAAACGAACTGCGTGCTTTAGGTCAACGATCACATCTGCCACCCGCTGCCGCTGTTTAGAGACTTCGGCCCGCCATGCCAGTGACCTGCCCCCAGTAGTTGTACCAAGTTTTAAGTTAGGATGGGGGTTAATTGGAGATGCCCCCTTTTGGACCATTTTGAGTGAGAAAATTCAGCTTCTTTTGGGGTTCCTTCACCCTGCCAGCCCCCCCGGGGGGCTGGCCCGTCTGGAGACCGATTTCCCTTTCGTCTTGGATTAGAGCCTGATGCTCCGCGGGAGACTTATATCCTAGGCTGCTGTGGGGCCGTTCTTCATTGTAGTGCAAACGCCAAGCATGGCCTTATCCGTAGCATCTTCCAAGCTCAAAAACCAAGGCCACACGAACGCTGTCAAGTCAAGTCTAATTCAGAAAAGATCAGGATTATTCCCGAGACGCTCCTTTGTCTCTTCCGGATGGCTGCTTGGCTGTGCTAAATCATTGCACCGGCAAGGTGAGAACAGGTGTTCCTTGACTAGTGCCAGTCTCTTGCATGGATAAGATTCCTTGCATTCGGGAAAAAATTCTTATAGAAGCAAAATCGTCGCCCTTTATATAGAACCATGAGCCATTGGTATTGATTTCCACAAAGGTGTCTTTGGGGTGTTCCTTGCTACTCCAAATTGTAAAATTAAGGGATGTTTCTTTCTTTTCTGCTTTCTCTTCCCCAAACCTAGCTTTTTGATCATCAGGTAGTTTAATACAATGAGAAAGCATTCTAAGAACCTCTAAACAAGAGCGCGTCCTTACAAAAATTTCATCGTAGTTTGGGCCTGATGTCATAGGCTGTCTGTTTCCATCGATAATTTTATATTCTATATAATCTCCATTCAGCCATTTAATATAGGCGGCTGCTGCCTTGATCCCATCGTCATCGATCTCATCGTCATCAAACTTGGCCTTCTTCAGGCTTTTCCATTTTTTAATTTCGTCAAAAATCTTTTGGTCTACGTCCCCTAACTTGTACTTGAGTTTTTTAAACTTTTCTTCGGGAAGGCCCATATGGACCATTGTCTTATATAATTTTTCGCCT
Source organism: Syntrophaceae bacterium UBA1163 (assembly GCA_002311635.1). Classification (GTDB taxonomy): domain Bacteria; phylum Desulfobacterota; class BSN033; order BSN033; family UBA1163; genus UBA1163. The sequence continues at coordinate 1,565 of DBZJ01000076.1, read as the reverse complement.
TTGGAGGTGGATTTCCATAAATATTTGTTGAAGTTATTAATATCGGTAGCATTAGCATGAACTTTGTCCAATACTAATAAAGCAATTGCAGGAGCCTTTTTCTCCTTGTTATTCTTGCCGGTCTCTCCACCCGCACCATTTTTGGTTTTGGCCTTTCCTGCCTTTTCTCCAGTTTCCCCACCCTCTTTGCAATTTTCCATCACGATTCCGTGCGCTGTAATATCATATTTCGTAGGCCCTTTCGCATCGTCAATGCAAATGCGAAGGTGGCCGTTATGTATAAGTTTTGCAACTAGCGTGATCAAGGAACGAAAATCTCGATCATCATACCATTGAAGATTGTTGACGGATTTGACGCAATAAGGAGTGATGTAATGCTCATGATCTTTCTCAGTGTCGTCATGTTTATCAGTGTCAGGACGTTCACTAGTGTTGTAATGCTCATCCCAACCGGTCTGGATAGCCCTTATAATTTCGGTCACTTCTATCGGCTCGAACATGGTCTTCGCTAGCGCCTCGCCCCGCGTAGGAACGTATGAGATAGAAGGATGGTCTGTGTAGGAAACATTACCGCCCACCGTGACCGAATTGCGCCATCCGCCCCATCCCCAACTTTGGCTCCCTGTCCCATGAAGGGGATCCCAGAGTATCGGATAATTAGCGGTCAATTGAGAGTCAAGGCCATAAGTAGTGGTGATAGAGGTCATTTCGAGGGTGGTCAGGGTGTCGCCATAACGCAGTCTGACCAGATTATCGAGTAGTTGTTCTTTCCAGGATCTGGAGGCGGCCTCAATATAATTTAGTCGGTCGACGGGAATTTTTTTGGGAGGGATAAGCATGCAGCCGGAGCTGGCCATGATGATCATCAAGACGACTACCATCGATTTACGCATAAGAAACTCCTTATTCAAAGCGTAACCGGTTTTGGTTTGTTAGGACCCCTCAATAAAGCCAGTACTCCTCCGAGGATTGGTAACTAGATAAATATTCACATAATCTTTATCATCTACTGAGAAATGACCTTTCTCCGTCCGACCCTCCTCTTTCAAGTCTGAAATAACACGGTGGCTGGCCACTTTCCTGGCAGTTCCCCCCAAAAGCTCTTTTACCTGTTTCATCCCAACTTCATGATGCGCTTTTCACGGTGGCGTATTTTATCCGGGATTAGGCAGCAGCCTTGGCCAGCGCAATACAAAAAGTTTTTGGGACTTCTTGGCCCAGGGAAAATCCGCCAAAGTTTCTGTTCTTGAAGCCGAAAGTTTTCGTCGACGGCATTGTAGCACATATTTCGATGAAAGAGTAATTTTTCCAAGAATCTGAGCATAGCAAACCTTCAGAATCCAAATGCTTCAATGCTGTGGAGCTCGAGGACCCACTGATCAGTAGTGGTGGGCCAGCGGAAAGGCCAAGGCCACATGCACATACCACCCCGGGGCCTGGAATTGGGCAAGCTGGCAAAAATAATTGTTGTGGAAAGAGAGATAGGGGAATGCAACATAACTTGCCAAAACAGAATCTTCTCAAAAAATCCCAATAGTTGCGGATATGTAGTAGGCGATTGTGAG
>DBZJ01000135.1 GCA_002311635.1 Syntrophaceae bacterium UBA1163 | reverse complement strand
GCCGGGTGATAAGAAAAGAGTATCCGGAGCTTGAAGAGTTTTTGTGGGGAGATAGTTTTTGGCCGGATGGGTATTTTGCCGAGACAGTAGGCAACGTTGATGAAGAGGTCGTGCGGCGATACATAAGAGAACAACGTCGGTAATTGTGCCAGATCATGTCAGCAGACCTGAAACCCTGGGCTTTAGCCCAGGGAGTGGTTCATTTGATGAGCATTTTTGTTTGAAACCTGACAGATTTGTAATAAGCCGGGTTGAACGATCCATCTACAATCGGGTGCCGATCCCTCTCTTGACGGCAGGGCCAAGATGACGGGATAACCCATACCAGCGAAGTTTGATTCGTGGAACTGTCCACGAATTCTCATTCATCTAATCTCCTCTCCCTCCCTCGATAAGTTTATATAAGGGCAGACAATTTTTGACATACTAAATAGATCTTTAGGTCAAGCAATAGTCCTCATAATGTCAGATATTTTAACGGGTTATAGGTTCTTAGGAAGACTGGCACTATACTTGCTTTCCAAAGAGTTCAAGGGCCATAAACCCTACCCACGAATAAATTCTTTCGGAGCGAGAGGCTTATCGCTCGCATCCCTAAGGCCTTCAGCACTGCGGGGTGCAGGCCGGCATAGCCGTAGGGGACCAGAGGCTCTCCCGGGTTTGAAGTAAGGATGAAGATCTATGCGTCGGGGACGAAAACGGTCAAAAGAGTTAAGCTACAGAGATAAGAAAATAATAAATAGACTTAACTCCAGTTTTGACACGATGTCGCAGTTAGCCAGGAAACACGGGATTTCCAAACAGCGGATTCACCAAATTCTCTTAAGAGCAAAGGATTTCGGGTATGTCATCAATAGGCCGAGATTGTTAGCGCGGTATCATGAAATTCATCGATGTGAGATCTGCAGCAGAATTTTACAGGTTCCCGAAAGCGATGCCTTGATAACAAAAAGACAGCTATCACACATGCTGAACATTGACCGTCAGGTCTGCAGCTGGCATCTAAATCAATTAAAAGTATTAGGCTTTGTTTCCAAGAAGTTTGCAACCATGCGAAGCGATAGGTTGGCAAAGGCTCTTCAATATTACAGGTCCAGTTCTCTCTCCCCGAGTGCTGTTGGCAGAAGATTTGGATATAAAAACTTTTACTCGCTGCTGAGCTATCAGAGGAAGCGAGGTATCGTGGTCGAGAGGACGGCGAATTTCCCCATAGCCGTTGTACTGGAACAAGAAGGTCGCGATACAGTGCCGCCACCCATGAGTCAAACGCAGTCTTAATTTAAGTCGAATAGGAAAAAGAGTTATGACTCCTGCCGGGTCATGTATATTCGACCAAAATTCCAAATGCCTTCTTAAAGGTGGATGCTGCGATCACAATTGTAACTCTCCCCAAGATGCAAACGGTTCTCCGTGCAATGATGAGATTGATACGTTGATTGAATGGCGGAAAGAGAAAGCGCCGGAAGGAGAGGAGAAGCCGGGGTTGAAGTCAGGCTAATCCCTTTAACCGGGCATTCTTAGAACACCCGCTCCCTGGATTTTTCCCTGTTTCAAAAGGATGAGACCCTGGTTCGCCTCTTCCAACTTAAATTCCTGGATGTCAGGAATGACCGGGATTTTGGCAGCCAAAAGTAGAAATTCCTGCGCATCCCTTCGAGTAATATTTGCGACACTCTTTATTTCTTTCTCATCCCAGAGCAGTTGGCTGTAGTCAAGAGGTGGAATCGGATTCCTCTTTCGGATGACGGCTAACATGAGCCTCCCGCCTTTTTCTAAAACCCCCAAGGCGTGAAGGACTGTCTCCCCGACTGGAGTAAAATCGATGGCACAATGGAGTTTCCTGGGAGGTTCATCCTCCGGTCCTCCTGTCCAGGTGGCTCCCAGCTTTTCGGCCAGGTTTCGATGTTTCTCACCTCTTGTAAAGACAAATACTTCACAACCCCAATATGTCGCCACCTGGATGACGATATGCGCCGAGGCTCCAAATCCAAAAAGTCCGAGCGTTTGGCCTTTTTTAATGCCGGAGAGGATCAAATCTCGATACCCGATAGCCCCCGCACATAAAAGGGGCGTTGCCTCAGCGTCAGAGAATCTTTTGGGGATTAGGTAGGCGAAGTCTTCCAAAACGACGGTGTATTGAGCATAACCACCATGGACATGACATCCTGTGCCCCGAAAGTCTAAACACAAATTTTCGTTGCCTGCTCGGCAAAAATGGCACTTTCCACAAGCTGAATTGATCCAGGCAATTCCCACTCGGTCTCCCAGACTAAATTTCGTTGCCTCTGAACCTAATTTTTCCACCCTTCCTACAATCTGGTGTCCCAAGACGATTGGGAGTTTTGGCGGAAGCCTTCCTTCGATTTCGTCCAGTTCGGTATGGCAGATTCCGCACGCGGAAATCTTGACTAAAATTTGCTTAGGACCGGGAACGGGATCCGGCAAATCCACCATTTTTAAAGGTTCTTTTTCAATCGGCGAAATTTCTCTAAGAACCATGGCCTTCATTTTCAATCCTCCAGTCTTTGGCTAGATATTATACACCATTTTTACCGGAAACCCCTACGTTTAGGTATTGGGAAGCGAGAAATTGAAAATGGAAGTGGATAACGGCTGCCTGCGGCGGAGGGAGAGACGTCGTGTTGCTTCGATAAAGATCAGAAGCGGGCCGAGACGGCAAAAATGACAACGGCCTCGCCTCGTCTCGGGCCGCCTATCAAAACGGTCCTTCCCGGGAAAAGTCTGACCGCAGTATCGAGAATAACCACACGCTCGCGAATGACTCTTATTCTCAGTGTCGCAACATTCCTACGGATTCCTACTAAAGTGACCTCCATAAATCTTCCCGGGTGATGGCCTTGAATTAAAACGGTTTGATTCGGAAGGAGGTTCAAGGTCTCATCCCTTAAAAGCCGGTAAGAGGTGAAGCTAAAGAGAGACCCGAGTTCTCTATGAACATCCCTCAAAGAAGGATCAATACCAAGTCCCACATTCGATGCCTCGATTGCCCTAATGCGAGTCTGGACTTGGCCGAAGGCTGCGGAGGCGGAAAAGAGAACGAGAATGAAAACGAGGGCAGGAGGGAAGGCTATTCTTTTCATGAAGGTGTCGCCCCCTGCTCCGTTCCTTCGAAGAGCCATATCACTGTCACCTTCGGTTCTTCGGATTGGTATACCAGCACATTACAGGTCGGACTGTCAAGGTATTCTACAACAGATGCACCCGCATAGGAAGGGGTCCTTTTAAAAATAAATTGGGCTGTAATGAGCAGAAGGACGACAAGGGTGGCCGCCGCAGGAACCCAAACCCTCCTTCGGAAAAGCCCGGAAACATCGAGCCAAGAATGAAGGGATTGCCACCACGTTAGCCTTTTCTGCAAGCGAATTTCCTTCTCGATTTTCTGCCAAACCCAAGGAAAGTCCTCCTTCTGGACGGCCTCTTCAACAGGACCTTTCAATAATGCCTTCAGTTCCTCCATCGACCTCAACGCCTCCCGGCAGGTAGTGCAACCCTGCAGATGGCCTTCTATAAGGAGTTTCTCCTTTTCGTTGACCTCTTGGTCAAAATATTTTCCCAAAAGTCTCGATACTGAGGAACAAGAATTTTTCATCTGTCTCCCACCTCCTCTTACTCGGACTTCACTAAGGCTTCGGCGGATACCGGCGTTTTGAAATCGTGGAAGTCTCACGACTTCGGCCGTGAAGGTCCACGTAATCCTTTAGCAACTCTTGAACTCTCCTCCTGCCGTAATGCAGACGGGACATCACCGTCCCGATAGAACATCCCATCGCTTCCGACATCTCCTGGTAAGAAAGACCCTCTACATCCCTGAAAATGAGGGCCGCTTTCTGCTCAGGAGGGAGTTTGTCCATCGCCAGCTTCACCCTTCCTTCCAATTCCTTTTGGAGTAGCATCCTTTCCGGCCCCCGTTCGGCGTTGTCGGAGGGCTCGAAACTCCCCTCCTCATCAAGGCTCGAAACGAATTGTTTACCCGCCTTTCTTGCGTGATCGATGGCCGTATTCATCACCATGCGATACAGATAAGTATAAAACTGAGACCTCCCCTTAAAATTTTTTATAGAACGAAACAGCTTGATAAAAACTTCCTGAACAATATCAAGGGCCTCTTCCCTTTGCCTCACCACGCCGTATGCGATCCCGTAGACTCTCTTATGATACTTGTCGAAAATCTCTTTCAATGCCTCTTGATCTTCTTGTTGGCATCTGGAGATCATTTCGGTTTCTTCATGCTTCACTATCTTTTACCTTTTAGACGATAACTAACCTAAAATATTCAAATAATAAGATTATATTCGTTATGACTTAATTGTCCACCGTTATCATTCGAAAAAAATGGCCGTGAGAGAAAACCAGATTCCAAGGTCCAGCCAGCCCCTGCCGGTGCGCAATGGTATGCGGTTTCTCCCTGCCTTTGATGTAGCCCATTATGCACGGAAAGGAAAGTGGAGACTAAATGAATAGAGCGGTAAGGGCAGGATATCGCAAATTTTTTATTGACAAAGAGAATAAAATTGGTTAACCCCGTGAATGGGGAGTAAGGGAGAGTGTTGGATGTCGATTGAAGAGATTATCGAGTCCTGGAAACGGTCCCGCGCCATCTCACCTTGTATTACCGATCTGCGAGTCTTTAAAAAGAGGGAAGGACAATATCGCCCTTATCCGGAGTTCATCCACCCCCTCATCAGGAGAGCTCTGGAATCGGAAGGGATCGGGCAGCTGTATTCCCATCAGGTCGAAGCGATCCAGGCGGTTCACGAAGGAAAAGATATCGTTGTCGTTAGCCCGACCGCTTCCGGGAAGACGCTTTGTTATAACCTTCCAGTGTTGAACACGAAGCTGGAAGTGCCTTCTTCAAAGGCCTTTTATCTCTTCCCCACAAAGGCCCTGTCGCAAGATCAGATGTTCGAACTCCAGAACTTCATCCAACGGATCGGAAAATCGATCACCACGTTCACCTATGACGGAGACACACCCCAGGATGCTCGGCAGGCCATCCGTACCCGGGGGGACATTGTGATCACCAACCCTGACATGCTTCATACCGGTATCCTTCCTCACCACACGAAGTGGATGAACTTCTTTCAAAATCTGAAATTTGTGGTGATCGACGAGCTCCACACCTACCGAGGAGTCTTCGGTGCTCATATGACCAATGTGCTGAGGCGGTTGGATCGTATCTGCGGTTTCTATGGATCGAGACCTCAATTCATTTGCTGCTCCGCGACGATCGCCAACCCTAAAGAATTGGCCGAAAAGCTTCTCGAAAGGAATGTCTTCCTCATTGATCAAAACGGCGCTCCGACAGCAGAGAAGATTTTCGTCTTTTATAATCCTCCCATCGTCAATAAGGAGTTGGGGATTCGCGGCAGTCATATTCACGCGGCCAGGCGGTTGGCCGCGCCTTTCGTCGAGCAGGGGATTCAGACCATTCTTTTTGCTACGAGTCGGCTCTCAGTAGAAGTGCTGACAAAATATCTAAAAGATCGCTTTGAAAAGAAGTTAAAGGATAAAGGAAAGGTGAGAGGGTATCGGGGAGGCTATCTCCCCAAGATGCGCAGGGAGATTGAAAAGGGGTTGAGGGAGAAAGAAGTCAAAGCGGTCGTCTCTACCAATGCCCTTGAGCTTGGGATCGACATCGGAGATCTTGAAGTCTGCTTGATCGCAGGCTATCCCGGCACCATCGCCAGCACGTATCAACAGGCGGGGCGAGTGGGAAGGCGATCAGAAAAGTCATTGGCGGTTCTCATCGCAAAGAGCCAGCCTCTGGATCAATTCATCATCGAGAACCCGGACTATTTCTTTGGACAATCCCCTGAGCATGGATTGATCAACCCGGACAACCTCCTCATCCTGCTCAGCCATATTCAGTGTGCGGCGTTTGAGCTTCCCTTCAGAGATGGGGAACGCTTCGGAAAAGAGAATTTGAATGAGATGCTGAAGTACCTGGAAGAGAAAGGAACCCTTCATCATGTGGGTCAGAATTGGTACTGGACCCAAGACGCCTATCCCGCGGAAAAGGTCAGCCTCCGATCCGCCTCGGAAGAAAATTTTGTGGTGATCGACGCCACGAAGAAGAAAGAAGAGGTGATCGCAGAGGTCGACTTTACAGGCGCCCATACGACCCTTTACGAGGGAGCGGTCTATCTCTGCGAATCAGAACTCTATACGGTGGAGAAGCTCGATTACCCCAACCGCAGAGCCTATGTCAAGAAGACGGAAGGGGACTATTATACCGATGCCATCGACTATACAGACGTCTCCATCCTGGAGGGTTTTGAGAGAAAGCCGGGAGAGGGCACGGTCTTTGAACATGGTGAGGTAAAAATAGCCACCCGTGTTGTGGGCTATAAGAAGATCAAGTTCTATACTCTGGAAAACTTGGGTTACGGAAAGATTGAGCTTCCGGATCTCCAGTTTCACACCACCTCTTACTGGATCACTTTCAGGAAAGGTATGTTGGAGCGACTTCCTTATTCTCGTTTGGACGTTATTGATGGCGTGTTAGGACTCGGCTATGCCCTTCATTCCATGGCGGCCCTTCACCTGATGTGCGACCCCCACGACCTCAACCGCTGTGTCGGCGATCGAGGGGCGAAGTGGTTCCTGAGACTTTCGAGGGATTCCAAAGGGATTTATTCCTCTTTCAACACCCCGAATGAGATTCCTCTGGAGGGGATGGACCTTTTTGAACCGACTCTCTTTCTCTACGATAACTATCCGGGGGGAATGGGTTTCAGCCCTCAGCTCTTCGATGATACACGGGTGCTGCTTGAGAAAACGATGAAGCTCATCTCCAAGTGCGAGTGCCACTATGGCTGTCCGTCCTGTGTAGGGCCTACGAAGGACGTCGGCGAAAAATCAAAGGAAGTAGCGTTGGTGCTGCTTAAAGAAATATTAAAGTAAGGGTTCTAGGAGTCGAGGGTTCAGGGGTTCTAGTGAAGTTCGCTTGGCCACTTGAATCCTTGACCCCTTGAACCCTTGGATTGGCCATGGACCTCAAAGAAAGATTGAACAGACTCACGTCGGTTTCCAAAAGCCAGCCAGAGGAGAAATCTCAGGTTCTCAGCGATCTAAGGCAGAGGCTGGACCGGCTTCTCGAACCGAAAAAGACCTATCGGAAGAAAGCAATCGTTCCTATCGAACAACTCGTGAAGGGAGAGGTCATTTCGACCTCTGAAGGCGAGGCCTTCCTGACGAAACAACACTTTCCACCTCACCATCGATATGGCGAGATGGCCTTGGGAGACATCCTGAGTATTCCTACCTATCCCGCCCATCTTCTTTCGAAAGATGAACGGCTTAAGGAATTGGATTTCCGAAAGGCTCTGTTTCTCGATACGGAAACGACCGGCCTGAGCGGCGGGACGGGGACCTTTGCCTTTATGGTGGGACTGGGTTTCTTCCAGGAAGATCAATTTTTGATCACCCAATTCTTCATGAGAGACTATTCCGAGGAGAGGGCTTCCCTCTCTCTGCTCAAAAATTTTATCGATTCTTTTCAATTCCTAATCACCTTCAACGGGCGGCAATATGATATTCCGCTTCTCGAGACCCGCTTCATTCTCTCGCGGAAAGCGTCAAAGATAAGGGAAATGCCTAATTTTGACCTCCTTTATCCGTCCAGAAGGATTTGGAAAGGGGCTTACGAAAACTGCCGGCTGATCACCCTCGAATCCCAGCTTCTGGGGGTAGAAAGAACGGATGATATTCCATCGGAATGGATTCCCTATCTCTATTTTGAATATATCCAGACCGGGGACGCGAGCAAGATTCAACAGGTTTTCTACCATAACCGGATGGATATCCTCTCCATGGTCGCACTGGCCGGGAGAATCCATCTCGTCTATCATGATCCCCAAGCAGCCCGACCCAGAAAAGGGATCGAGCACTTTGCCTTAGGAAGACTTTTTTGGGAGCATGGTCAGCGGGAAAAAGCTATTCCCTGCTTTGAAATTGCCTTGAAGCGTTGTGATGATGAGCTGTCCTGGGAAGTGATGAAATGGCTCTCCAGGGCTTTCAAGAAGACGGGGCAGGGCGAAAAGGCCAGATCTCTCTGCGAGGAGATGATGAACCGGCCTTATAAGAAAGATGCTTTCCCTTACATTGAATTGGCGAAATATCATGAGCATCGACTCAAAGATTGGAACAAGGCCATGGCTTATGTGGATGAGGCTTTGGACTCTATACCGTCCCATCAACAAAAGGAAATTGAGCTTCTCCAACACAGAAGGGAAAGGCTGGAGCAAAAGAAGATTTTGAAGGCGGTTTGACAAAAAAGTGGGTATTGACAGCCTTCCTCCAAATTTCTATATTAGAACTAACTTATTTTGTGGGGGAAAGGAGGGAGAGGGATGCCGAGTTACGACTATCGATGTCCGAAATGCAAAAAGAAATTTACCGCGATCCTAAGCATCAAAGAGCACGATGCCGGGAGGGCGAAATGCCCAAAGTGCGGCGGGAAGAAACTGGAACAACTCATTACTGCTTTTCAGGTAAAAACCTCCAGAAAGAGTTAACGTACTAGAAGCAAATTCCAAATGTCAAAGTTCAAATGCCAAATGAAGACTCTTATGTCAAATTTCTAAAGCATAGCCCGCATAGGCAGACAAACTTGAGTTTGGACATTTGACATCGCTTTTCTTTCATTTGGACTTTGAGCTTTGACATTTGACATTCTTTCTTACCTTTCTTCCACCTCAATTCCAAGATGTTCGAGCGTCCTTTGAACCAATAATCTCCAGAGGCGATAGTTCTCTTCGGCGGGGAAAAGTTCGAGAAACCCTTTCGAGAACCGTAGGTTCACATCCTGAGCTATTTTTTCGACCGACCAACCCGTGTTGATCTTTTCTAAGGCAAAGGCCTTAAAGTCTTCAATACACTGACGGCCCATGTGGAGATGGTTCCTGACAGTCTCTTTTCCTATCGCTGCTCCATAATGGCCCCGGCAGAGAATCTCAGGATCGATTTCCCTCATCTTATCGAGTGATTTTTCAGCCTCATCCAGTCGGTACCAGTAATTGGGCCGAAAAAAATTGGGGGGAATATAAAAACCAGCCCCATCCGAACAGAAAAGGAGTCCTTCATCCTCAATAAACCCACCTATGCAGTCAGGAGAGTGGCCCGGAATCTCAAGAAACCTTATCTTCATTCCCTTGCCAAGATCAAGGACCGATCCTTCGTGAATAGTGATATCGAGCGGCAGAAAGGCGTAGGGTTGAAGGTCCGGGGCCGTCGAAATGATTCCTCCCTCCTTTAGGGCGAGTGTGATCTTACGGTCCGCCTCAAAAATCTTGGCAACGATCCTTTCACTCGTAAAAACAGCTCGGTTCAGATCAGAGGTCACAATTTTCATCCAGGGATATCTTCTCTTGAGCGTAGGAAAGACCATCATGTGATCAAAATGGGAGTGGAGAATGATGAGGTGGGAGATGGCCTCGGGGGGGACATTCAACTGGCTTAGTTGTTCCAAAAAAGGATAGGTGATGCCGCTGACTCCCCCCTCCACGATGGCATAGGTTTCCCCCTTTACCAAATAAAGGTTGAAGAATTCACTCCCTAAGAGAGTGACGTTCTTAGTAACTTGCAATGGGAGCAACATGAATTAAAATTAACCCATTCGAATAGATGAATCAATAAGTTGGCATCGCGCAATGGGGATAGCGCGACCTCACTCGACCGGAAATCAATGCGGATGAGCGAACGTTCGAGGCCGTTGGGCCATTCCCACTTGCTCTTCTGGTTTAATATCCCCCCGGATGCCAATCTTTACTTTCTTTAGAGGAATGTTCTTACCTGATGCGGCGATCGCATCCTCTGTGGCTTTGACCAATCCGAAGCAGCATGGAACTTCCATATACGGAACCGTAACGGTTTTAACGGAATTGGCCTTAAAGATCTCTGTCAGCTTTTCCCTGTAATACTCGATGTCGTCAAGCTTTGGACAACCGACCACCACGACTTTGCCTTTGAGGAAATCTCGATGGAAATCGGGATAGGCGAATGGAACGCAATCAGCCGCTACTAAAAGGTCTGCATCCTCAAAATAAGGAGCGTTGACAGGTACTAATTTCAACTGGACAGGCCATTGAGTAAGCTGAGAGGCAGAGCGTGTGGTTGAAACGGTTTCTGCCGGGGTTTCAGGAGCCTTGAAATGCATTGCTCTTGAGGAAGGGCATCCCCCAAATACCGGAGCAGGTTCGTGTTGAGCTTTTGTTTGTTTCTGAAGATGAATCTCAACTGCTTTGTCATCGAAGTCTTCTGCTTCCCTTTCGATGACGATAATGGCGTCTTCCGGGCAATGCCCGAGACAGGCGCCCAGACCATCGCAGAACTTTTCACTCACTAACTTTGCCTTTCCATCAATAATCTTAAGGGCTCCTTCAGCACAATTAGGAATACAAAGACCACATCCGGTGCATTTCTCCTCATCAATCTTGACAATCTTTCTCGTCGTCATTTTTTACCTCCTGTGGGTCATTTTAATTATAAGATAACTCACGCACGAATATTTATCCTTGATCTAAGTCAAAATTGAGAAAAATTATAACCCATTGAGTTTTAAGGATGTTGTTATAATTGCTCCGGATGAGATTAAAAATCTTGACATCCAATTTGATTAGTGATATCAAATTCCGCTGTAAAGACCTTTTTGAAAAAGGAGGGCGATAACTTTGGCAAAAGGGGTAGTAAAGTGGTTTGACACAAAGAAAGGATATGGGTTCATCGAGCAGCCAGGTGGGGACGATGTGTTTGTTCACTATTCGGGGATCACGGGGGACGGTTTTAAGTCACTCCGTGCGGGAGAGGAGGTAGAGTTCGAGATTGCCACCGGTCCAAAAGGGCCTCAGGCAACCAATGTCATCAAGCCGGCCTGACCGACACATCCCCCCTGCCTACCGGCAGGCCCTGAACCTAGTGTAGTGCGTCATAAAT
>DBZJ01000038.1 GCA_002311635.1 Syntrophaceae bacterium UBA1163 | reverse complement strand
AGAAAGGAATTTCTTAACGACGAGCGAATGACCAGCAATGAGAAGATATTTCCCTATTGGCTCAGAAGGGAAGTACCAGGATCACGACTCGTAATTTGATAATATCCTAAAATACGTTACCGTAGTGATAAACTTCATATTGGTAGTATTGATATCGTATCAAATCCTGGAACTACAGCAAAACAGGAGCTTGGCGATTCTGATAGTTGTTCTGATCATACTTGCATGCATCGGCATACTCTTCCTTATACAAATGAGAATTAGGAAAGGGCAACATCTATTCGCATAGTAGCAGGTGAGCATAACGAGTAGGTGCACCGGACGTAGCAAAACTGTAACTGACACTCTTCAGTATTTCTACCAATAAGCTCGCAGTGGAATATTGTCATGGCCCCTCCACAAGCCTAAACTCCACTCTCGGAACAAGGGGAAGGCCGGGAGTGGAGATCCCGACCTTATCGGCTCCGGTTACCTATCCCCTGTCTGGTGATCAACCTCACATCTAAGTCTTGGGACCCCATTTAACAATTACCTGCCCAGTTATGTTTACAAGGCTTCCATCCTTTAGCGTTATTTTCCAATATGGCAATTCTCCCGTAGGCGTGGAAACTGCCTCTATTGGTCCTATAACATCTTCACCATTTGCCCATACAGATTTGATTTCCAGGTTTTTACTCTTAGGGAACGGTTCCATATAACCTCCTTTCTTTATTGCCCCCGTAGCTGCGCCTATGACTTCAAAAATTCTCCTATCACGCCCTAAAGATTGTGGCCTCCAAACCGGTGAGGATTCCCGGCTTATCGGGTGACCTGCCCTATGAAGGCCCTTTTAAATCATGCCGGCATTTTTCTAAGATTCCAAGTCCCGGCCACTTCATCTGTGAAGATTAACATCTTGTGTTTTACAGTGTCATTCAGTTCCCAAATGATATGTTCTACATTCAGAACCCGAAGAACCTTTTGGGGTGGTTCCGAACCTGGCCACAATCTTGGGTTAATAATATCTCCGACACTGATAGGCATAAAAGGACTTGAGGAATTAAAGGTAACCCAAACATCATCAACACTTTCAGGTCTAAAAATTTCCAGAATGTATTCAATTTGCTTCATCTCTTCTCCTTTTCCCCTCCGGGAGGGTAGGGGCTCCGTGCAACGGATTTTTTCTGTAACTACACGCTCATTTTAAACCTAAATTGTGCCCGTTTCTGTGCCCATCATGTCAAAAACTTCCTAAAAAACATTAGCATTTACCAACATTCTTGACAACAAAAAAAGAATGATGGTATTCTTTAAGCGATTGATTTTATTTGGCTCCATGGCATGTCCCTGGAAATTAAGGGGATGATTCCTAATCCGTGTGCCGCGTGTTCGAGTCACGCCAGGGGCGCTTTCCTTCTCACAATCCAGCGGCCAAGAGTTTCATCAAACGCGAGTGAATGGGATGCCGAAAAAAACCATCCGATGTCCGAAATGCGGGGAAGAGATCGAGGTTTATCAAAACCCTATCCCGACCGTGGATATTATCATTGAGATCGAATCAAAAGGAATAGTGCTGGTCAAGCGTAAGAACCCACCCCAGGGTTGGGCTATCCCGGGAGGATTTGTCGACTATGGGGAATCCTTGGAAGAGGCTGCTGTCAGGGAAGCCAGGGAAGAAACCAATTTGGAGGTAAAATTAGTCAGACAATTTCATACTTATTCGGATCCAAAAAGAGATCCAAGACACCACAGTATTTCAACAGTTTATATTGCCAAAGCTAAAGGAATACCTAAGGCTGAAGATGATGCCGTTGAGATTGGAATTTTTAATGAATCGAACCTCCCCGATCAGATCGCTTTTGACCACCGATCCATATTGAAAGACTATTTCAAGCGAGCTTTTTAAGCCCTTCTTCAATCCGATCCAGTCCCTCTTTGATGTTTTCCATCGATGTGGCATAAGAAAGCCTCTCAAAGGAATCAGCCCCGAATTCAACACCGGGAACCACAGCCACTTTCGCCACGTTCAGGAAGAAGTCAGCAAGGTGCGTAGAGTTCTCAATCTTCTTCCCCTCATAGGACCTCCCGTAATATGAGGAAAAGTTTGGAAAAACATAGAAGGCGCCCACCGGCCTATAGCAAGAGACCCCCGGCATCTTATTCAAACGATCCACAATATAGTTCCGTCTCTGGGCGAAGGCAGAAACCATTTTCTCTACCTCATCCTGCGGACCGACGAGGGCCTCTACAGAAGCCTTCTGAGCAATGGAGGTGGGGTTTGAGGTACTCTGGCTCTGAATATTATTCATGGCCGAAATAATCTCTTCGGCTCCGGCCGTATAGCCGATCCGCCAGCCTGTCATGGCATAGGTCTTGGCAACGCCATGGACAATAATCGTCCTTTTCTTCATCTCCTCACTCAGACAGGCAATGCTTGTGACCTTAAAACCGTCGTAGACAATTTTTTCGTAGATTTCATCGGAGATGACAAGAAAGTTCTTCGAAATCGCCAACTCTGCAATTTTCTCTAATTCCTTTTTCGTATAAGCGCTTCCTGTAGGATTGGACGGACTATTGAGAACCATGGCTTTGGTTTTCGAAGTGATCGCCTTTTTCAAATCCTCCGGCGTTATCTTAAACTGGTTCTTTTCCGTGGTTTCCATAATAACCGCCGTCGCGTTTGCGAGTTCCACCATGGGAGGATAGGAGACCCAGTAGGGAGCCGGGATAATCACTTCATCTCCCTGATCGAAGATGGCTTGCGCCAGATTGTAGAAGGAATGTTTCCCTCCGCATGATACTAAAACCTCAGATCTTTTATAGGATAAGCCGCTATCTCTCTGAAATTTCTTGATGATGGCGTCTTTTAATTCATCAATACCTCCGACAGGGGTATACTTAGTAAAACCTTCGTCAAGGGCTTTCTTCGCGGCCTGTTTGATGTTTTCAGGGGTATCAAAATCCGGTTCCCCCGCACCAAAACTGATGACGCGAATGCCCTGCGCCTGCATCGACTTTGCCTTGGCATTGATGGCAAGGGTAGGGGAGGGTTTCAAAGCTTTTGCTCTATTAGAGAGAACGGTCATTTCTATGCCTCCTTAAAAAGAATTTCCGAAATTTTGTTAATCCTCTCAACCCCTTTAATCTCTTGTGGCATAAGAGGGAGTTCTATCAATCCAATCCTTTGAGAATATTGATCTCTCAATATCTGAATGTAGTGTTGCTGCATCTCTTTTCTGATTTTATGAAAATTACAATCTGCCTCCTGAATAACGTAATTGACGATTAAATGGTTCACCTCGAGTTGATAGTCATCAAAATCTTTAATAATCCTCTCCGTCTGCCGAACGCCGAGGGCCTCGGGTATGGTCACAATGATGAAGTCGGATTTTTGAGGATCTCGAATAAAGTTGACCACTTTCTCTGCCAAGTCCTCCCATCCGCTAATGATTTCTAATAGAGATCTCTTCCCCTTTTTTAACTTAACACTTTCCTTTAACTTTTCAAAGTAACTATACAAGTTCATATAAAATTTGGTAGCGGCCTCGAGATGTTTAAGAAATATCTGAGGGAGATGGAGAAGCCTCAGAGTGTGGCCGGCAGGAGCTGTATCCCAGACGACTAAATCATATTGCCCGCCTTCGACTAACTCCAAAATATAATTGAGCATATACTCTTCTTCTATCCCCGGCGCACCTCCGATATACTCCACAAAATCGTAATCGAGCGTGGTAAAAGAGGATACCACTTCGTAGATCTCCGGCCCGAATCTGTCCTTCCATTTTTTCAAGACCACATCAGAACTGATCTCGATTCCAAACAAGTTCTTCGTGTGCTTAATGAGTCTTTCCTGATCGCCAATCTCCATCTCAAAAATGTCTGAAAGCGAGGGAGTCGGGTCGCTCGAGATGATCAAAGTCTTTTTCCCCTGTTGCGAGAAATGAAGGGCGATTGCAGAGGCGCAGGTGGTCTTTCCGACACCTCCTTTTCCTCCGATCATTATCAGGCGCTTTTGTTCCCTATCCAACCGTTCTAATGGAGCAGCCAATATGACCTCTAAAGGCATTGATTTTAAAGATATTAAACTTTATAATAAATTGTTTTAATGGTCAAGATATGCTTAAGGGCCCCAACGGAGGAGAGTTTTGGCATCAGGGATGATCGAGATCGATACGGAATTGTGTAAAGATTGCAAGTTGTGCATCTCGGTCTGTCCTCATCGGCTGATAGAATCTTCTGATCGAATGAATCAGAAGGGTTACTATCCTGCATCTTTTGTCGAAAAACATCTAAAGAAGGAGGGCAGAAAATGCACGGGATGTGGTCTCTGTGCCATTTCATGCCCTGAAATTGCGATTGAGGTGTATCGTGCCTAAGGTCTTAATGCGCGGAAACCATGCCCTTGCCGAAGCAGCTGTTCGCTCGGGGTGCCGGTACTATTTTGGATACCCAATCACCCCGCAGAACGAAGTTCCCGAATATATGTCCGAGAGGCTCTCCAAACTGGAGGATGGGGTATTCATTCAGGCGGAAAGCGAGATCGCCTCGATCCACATGGTGATCGGTGCCAGCATGGCTGGTGGAAGGGCGATGACTTCCTCTTCAAGCCCTGGAATTAGCCTCAAACAGGAAGGGATTTCCTTCCTTGCCGCTTTGGAACTGCCGGCAGTCATCGTGAACATGACTCGAGGAAGCCCGGGTCTGGGCAACATTGCTCCGGCCCAATCCGACTATTTTCAGGCCACAAGAGGAGGGGGACACGGCGATTACCGCACTATCGTCCTTGGCCCCAACTCGTGTCAAGAACTTGCTGATTTAACCTATAAGGCATTTGATCTGGCCGACGAATACAGGACTCCTGTGGTGATCCTTGGAGACGGAATGCTTGGACAGATGATGGAACCTGTTGAATTACCCCCCGAGGTTCAGATAAAAAAATTACCCCATAAAGATTGGACGTTGACGGGTGCCAAGGGAAGACCCAGTCGATTCATTCGATCACTTCTTTTAGACCCTTTTGAGGAGGAAGAACACAACTGGAAACTGATGAGGAAATACGAAAGGATTACCAAAGAAGAGGTGAGTTGGGAGACCTTCTTTGCAGATGACGCCAGATTGATGGTGGTCGCCTTCGGGATCGCAGCCAGAATCGCAAAAGGGGCGATCAAGAGGATGCGGGATGAAGGGCTGAAAGTGGGACTGATCCGGCCTATTTCTCTATGGCCTTTTCCCTCTAAAGCAATCAAGGAATTGACGAAGAAGGTAAGGCATTTTTTTGTATTTGAAATGAATATGGGACAAATGCTGGAGGACGTCAAGTTAGCACTTGAAGGGAACGGGGAGGTCCATTTTTATGGCAGGCCGGGAGGAATTATTCTTACTCCCTTAGAAATTTCAAGAGTGATATCGAGCTATTATTATCAGAAGAAATTGGGATAGACCATGCCAGCTACTTAAGAAATTCTAGAGGGTGTTCCGGAGCCGCTTGGTAGAGGCTCGGAAGCACATCCAACCACGTTTTCGAGGCAAACCCTAGGTAGGGGGGAAAGAGAATAGCGATGAAAAAGGTTTTTTCCAGACCGAAATCTCTCAAGAAAACTCCCTTCCATTATTGTCCAGGATGCGGCCACAGTATCCTGCATCGAATCATCGGAGAGGTCATCGACGAGATGAACCTCCAGGAAAGAATCATTGGTATTCCCCCGGCAGGGTGTGCTGTATTGGCCTACCTCTATTTTGACATTGACATGGGAGAGGCATCCCACGGAAGAGGGGCGGCCTTGGCGACCGGGATGAAAAGGGCGCTGCCGGATCGGATCGTTTTCACCTATCAAGGGGACGGGGACATTGCCGCCATTGGAACAGCCGAGACCATCCATGCCGCGGCTCGAGGAGAGAACTTTTCAACGATTTTTGTCAACAATGGGGTCTACGGAATGACGGGCGGGCAGATGGCTCCGACTACGATCCTCGGACAGACCACCACCACATCTCCCGGGGGGAGGAAACAAAAAAGGGACGGGTTTCCCGTCAATCTTAGCGAAATGCTAGCCGTTGCCAAAGGAAGTGCGTACATAGAAAGGACAGCCGTCAACAGCCCTGCTAATATTTTGAAGACGAAAAAGGCGATTGCAAAAGCCTTTCGCATTCAAGCGGAAGGATACGGATTTTCGCTCATCGAGGTTTTGTCTCCGTGCCCTACCAACTGGAAGATGGAGCCTATCGAAGCCTGCAAATGGATCGACGACGTAATGGCCGTCCATTATCCTTTAGGGGTTTTAAAAGATGTAACCGGAGATAAAAGAGATGCTCATTAAAACGGTTTTTTCTGGATTTGGCGGGCAGGGAGTCATTATGATGGGATACCTCTTGGCAGTGGCCTGTATGTATGAGGAAAAAAACGTCACCTGTTTGCCTTCTTACGGGGCCGAGGTGCGCGGAGGGACTGCCAATTGCACCGTTGTCATCTCGACGGAGGAGATTGCCTCGCCAGTCGCCTCGGAACCTGAGTTTGCCGTCCTGATGAACAACCCTTCGTTATTTCGATTTCAGAACCAAGTCCAGTCAGGAGGAACCATCTTTTTGAATTCGAGCATGATTGAGTCAAGGCCTGTCCGCGGCGATTTGGATATTTTTGAAATTCCAGTCAACGACCTAGCAAAAAAATTCCCGGGGAATAAGGTGGCCAACATGATTATGCTAGGTGCCTTCATCAAGAAGTCTGACCTGGTTTCTTTGGACGCGATGGCCCGTGTCTTGAAAGATACGTTCGGAAATCGAAATCCAGCGGTATTGAAATCAAATAGGTCCGCCCTGCAATTGGGTTATGACTATTTGGAGTGATACCACAGACGATAGACGGAATTCATAGTTAATCGGTCATCGTTCATGGTAATCATTCGTTGTCTAAGAAGGAGAAAGAACGCCATGCCGGTTAGACAAATTTCCGTCAGCCTCGAAAATGTTCCCGGAAAACTCTCCGAAGTGAGTGAATATTTGGGTGAAAACGGCATCAATATCATCGGACTAAGCGTTGCCGATACTGCGGATATTAGTGCCGTTCGATTTGTGGCGAACGATCCTGAAAAAGCAGCCAATGTTTTGAGGAGCCACGGTTACTCGATAAAAATAACCGATGTGTTAGCGGTGGAGACGCCTAACCATCCAGGGGGTTTGAACGCTATTCTAAAACCCCTTAGGGAGGTTTCTATTAACGTCAATTATCTTTATACTTGCCTCGGAACAGGGGAGAAAACGGTTCTTATCGTGGGCGTGGATAAAATGGCTGAAGCGGTGCAGATTTTAAAGAAGAACTGGGTTCACATGTATAACGAGGAGCTCTATCGGTTATAAGATAAACGATGGACAGGTTGAGTCAAGGGATTAGGGATTTGGGGTTGGGTGTTAGCTCATCTGAACCCTAACCCCCAGCACCCAAACCCTGATTTTTTAAGCGTAGCTATGAAGCCCCGAAATAATATAATTCACGCCAAAATACGTAAATAAGACTGCGACAAATCCAACAATCGACAGAATGGCTGCCTTTCTTCCCCTCCAATCTTTTGTAAATCGAGCATGCAAGAAGGCTGCATAAACAAACCAGGTAATGAGGGACCAGGTCTCTTTGGGATCCCAACTCCAGTAGCTTCCCCAAGCATAATTCGCCCAGGCAGCGCCCGTAATGATCCCCAGGCTCAACATTGGGAAACCGATCACAATCGATTTGTAATTGATCTCGTCCAGGACGGGGGTCGAAGGTAGCCACTTTGCCCCTCCCTCCTTAGAGGAACCTCTTCTGTCCCGAATCAAATAGAGGATGCTGACCCCGAAGGATACAGCAAAAGAGGCATATCCAAAAAAGCACGTTGTCACATGGATAGCCAGCCAGTTGCTCTGCAGCGCAGGCATCAGGGGCGTAATCTTTGCATCGATGCCGGGGACGATGGAGGTGAGGGCGATCGCCAAGAAAGCAAAGGGAGTGACAAAAACGCCTATGATTTTCTGCCGGTACTTAAATTCGAGAATCAGATAAATTAAGACGATGGTCCAGGAAAAGAAAATCAGCGACTCGTACATGTTGGAAAGCGGAACATACCCATAACCCGTCTGATGTGTCTCCAACCAACGGGCGAGAAGGCCGACTGAATGGGTAACAAGGCCAATGATCAACAGGGAGGTGGAGAGGGTCCCGATTATTTTATTTCGTGAGGCCGTAAAGATAAGATAGCCCAGAAAGCAAAAGAGGTAAATAGCCATTGAAATATTAAAAAAAACTTGGCTCGAAAAAGGGAAAACCATATTTCTTGCTCCAGGAAAACGAGTAAAATAACTAAATCAAAAATAACCGATCCCAGGATGAATGTCAATTTTAGCACAATTTTTTAATCTCCATTTCGTCCTTTTGCCATTGAGAGCGAACGAAGAGAGCGTGCCTGCACGCCGAAGTGTCTACCTGGGGTAGGCAACAAAAACAGGGCGTTCCTGCACGCGGGCGTGACAATCTCTTTATTTTCAACCTCTTGCGAGATTGCTTCGGTCGTTTCACTTCCTCGCAGTCACATTGCGACACAGTCTACAGATATGAGGCGAGAATAGGGGGAGGCTATTTTTTCTCCATGATTCTGGCTTCTTTTAAAGGCAGGGAGGTAGGAATGAATTTCTTGTCCGGTTTGACCCTCTCAGAGAGCTGGATTTTATAGGTTGCCTTCAATAACAGGACCCCGTCATCTTTATGCCGATGGATAAACTCCTCCATGGCTGAATATTCTTGTCCCTTGAAAATATTACGGCAATTTCTTAGCAAATACATTAAGTGAATGTCATCCATTTTATAATAGATTTCGAGAGGACGGTGAGATTCCTCGGGAATCCTTTCTAAATCCTTGACCTCGATGTCTTCAGTGATCGTTTGACACAATTTAAGAAAGGCATCGATTCGGTTTTGAGAAGGGGGAGGATTCAATTCTCTCTTTAATTGTTTGGAGACCTCTCCAGATTGAACTTTGATTGCAGTGCACTTTAAAGAATAGTCCCCACGGATCAAGAGGTATTTCAACGGTTCATTAATCTTCTTTCTAAATTTCTTAATCACAAATTTCTCTTTTCCGTTGGTTGCTTTAAAGAAGGAAGTTTTGATAGGCTCGAAGTATGCCTTCTCGCTTACAAAGGAATCTTCAATGATTTCCAAATCTTCTAATTGATGTCCCTGATGATGGATCAAAAATTCCTGATAGTCATCCGCCTCAATCGTTCTAAACGTCTCAAAGGACCGGCCGGGGTCAAATGGGTACTCCGGATGCTGGTCAAAGGGGGTTTTCATAAAAATTTCGTCGCAATCCTTGCAACGAATGAGCTGGTTCATTTGAACCTCCGGGTTATTTTAATATACGTTTGCTGGGGCCCTCAGGTGATCCTTGACGAGGAAGGCGTCTTCCATCTCCTTCAAAACGTCTAAGAAAAGAGAGACTAAATTAGGGTCAAATTGTTTTCCGGCGTTCTTCACCAATTCATTTTTTGCATCTCCGTTGGTGAGAGGCTTTCGATAGGGGCGGTCAGAGGTCATGCTGTCGTACGAATCAGCGATGGCGATGATTCTTGCCCCCAGTGGGATTTGCTCTCCTGCTAATCCGTCCGGATAGCCTGCTCCGTCGAAACGCTCATGATGGTGCTGAATATAAGAAAGGATGTTAGCGGAGAGGTTTAATGGGATTAAAAGTTCGATCGATTTTTTGGTGTGCTGTTTAATGATGACCCAATCCGTCGGAGTCAAGGTCCCCTTTTTATTAATAAACCGGTTACTGATACCGATTTTTCCTATGTCGTGGAGATAAGAAGCAATCTGGAGTTCACTCCGCTCTTTGGGCGAAAAGAAAAGGCGTTTGGCAATAAAATCGGAATAGTAACAGACCCTCTCTGAATGGCCCGAGGTATAGGGATCCTTCTCCTCAAGGGTATAGGCGAGGACTTTCGCAAATTCCAAACAGCTTTGAGCGTCCGAAAGGTTGATTTCGTCCCATTTACCGTTGGCAATTTCCTTTCCCTCTTTGTGAGCAGGAAGATCAGAATCGGCATGGGGTTCCTTAAGGAGTTGTTGATTGAAACAGTCACCAAGAATTTCTTTCACCTTTCGATTCAATTTTCGTCGTTGAATCGATTTGTCAATTATAGATAAGATTTCGGGGACATTGAAAGGCTTAGGGATATAATCAAAGACCCCATAACGAATGCCTTCGATCGCACTTTTTAACGTCCCGTATCCCGTGATAATGATGATCATCACATCCGGGTCAATGGTTCTAATCTCTTTCAGGGTATCGATCCCCGTCATGCCGGGCATCTTAAGGTCTAATGTCAAAACGTCCATTTCGATCTGCTGAATCATCTGAATGGCAGCGTATCCATTCTCAACAGCAAAGACGTTGTAGTTTGGTTTTAGAACCATCCTTAAAGATTCTCTTGGCCCAATTTCGTCGTCAACGATGAGTATGTTCGGTGCGTTGGCTTTCGATTCCATTGGCTCCCCTTCCGATCGAAAATAAGAATCAGATAAAACATATACCGTAGCAAAAAGTTTGCCATCTGTTATAAACAAAAAGCATCCCTTCGAAAATTAGGCAACTATTTGAAATTTAATTGGAATTATTATTTCATTCGGAAGATCAGGACTTACGGGGAGAAGGATGGGACAATTTTTTTCAAAATTGAACGGAAATTGACAATTTTGTGACGGTTTTAATACTCTTTAAACTTATCCTGATTGATGCCTAATTTGTCCATTTTATATTTTAATATCCGACGACTGATCCCTAAGATTTCTGCGGCATGAGATTGGATGTAGTTGCTCCTTCTCAGGGCATCCAAGATGACTTCCCTCTCGAATTCTTCCTCCGCTTCCAAGAAAGACACCTTCCCGTCCAAAATAGATTCTTTTAGTCCATTGATTTTAGGAATGTTCTTAAAAGAGAGAGGCAATTCGTTCAATTGGATATATTCATTCGATGTTAAGGCAATCACACGCTCAATCAAGTTCTCCAATTCCCGAATATTCCCAGGCCATTCATACTCCATCATCAATTCTAAAGCTTCTTTACTGATCCCCCGCACATTTTTATTATTTTCAAGATCGAATTTCACTATAAAATGGTCAATGAGTAAAGGGATATCCTCTTTCCTTTCCCTCAAGGGAGGAATCGTAATGGGGACCACGTTGATCCGATAATAGAGGTCTTCGCGAAAACTTCCTTTTTTGATCATTTGGTTCAAATCTTTATTGGTCGCCGTGATCAGCCGGACATCGACTTTAATCGTCTTTGATCCCCCGACGCGATTGAATTCTCTTTCTTCCAGAAATCTGAGAATTTTGGCCTGGGTCGCCAAACTCAGTTCTCCGATCTCGTCGAGGAAGAGGGTCCCCTGGTGGGCCACCTCAAAACGGCCCAATTTTCTCTCTATCGCGTTGGTGAAGGCTCCCTTTTCATGTCCAAAGAGTTCGCTCTCAATCAGCGTCTCCGGAATGGCGGCGCAGTTAATGGTGACAAAAGGATAACTCTTCCGATTGCTATTATAATGAATGGCCCGTGAAATCAGCTCCTTCCCCGTTCCACTCTCTCCCATGATCAAGGCAGTGGATTTCGAATCGGCAATTTGCTTGACCACCTTGAAGATTTCTTTCATCAATTTGCTTCTCCCGATGATGTTCCCGAAGTCGAAGCTTTTTCCCATTTCTTCCCGACGATATTTAACCTCTTGCTCGAGCGCCTTGGTGGACAAGGAACGGCTGACGATGAGACGCAATTCATCGACATCGAATGGTTTGGTCACGTAATCATAGGCTCCGAGCTTCATCGCTTCGACGGCCGTCTTCACCGTTTTGGTGGCCGTAATCATGATCACAATGATATCCGGGTCATTCTGTTTAATCCTTTCCAAAACCTTCAGACCGTCCAGATCGGGCAAAATGATGTCGAGGAGGATCACGTCCGGGGAGTGCAATTTGACTTGGAGAAATGCTTCCTCTGCGTCTTTTCCCAGGAACACCTCATAATCGTTCTTTAAAACCATCTTGAGAGATTCTCTGGCACCTACCTCATCGTCGACGACTAAAACGCTTTTCACCTTGTTGCTCCTTTACCCGAAAATAAGGACGACGAACCGTTCATCGTTTATCGTTCATCGTTCACTCATGAAACAGCTTCAGGTTGATAATATATTAATCTCCTTCTCTCAATAGGAAATCTTAAGGAGACGATTGTCCTCGGTTTCTTTTCATTCACCTCGAATCTCATCATCCCCTGATTCTTTTGAATAATTTCTTTGACGAGGCGCAATTCCAATTCAACGGCCTCTTCCTTTTGGAGAGCCGGGATCCCCAGTACGGACTCAAATTGTTCAACGGGCTTCTTATAACCCGTGAAGATAATTAATATCTCAATATATCTTCCGTTCTTCTTGTGGGACTTATTGGCCTCAGCGGCTTCTGTCCGCGGATCGAGGGACTTGGTTAGGAACCCTATACTCCCATTGGGAGGGACAGAAGGGAGGACGTATTGGAGAAGAGCATCCAAGATATATCTCAGCTGCTCCTCGTGAACGGTCGTTTCCGGAAGATCCTTTTCAAATTTCTTAAATATCTTTATGTTTCTGTCCTGCAGTTGACCTTCATGTCTCCTTAGAATCTCTTCAAGGATGAAGTGAACCGTATCCTTTTTTTCAATGGGGGTATTGATCTTAATGTAGGTGAGAAGATGGTTCAGGACGGAATCGATCTTCCCGATATCTTCGGTGACAATCTTGTAAAAATGCTCCCTGAATTCAGCGTCGTTGAATTTTTCCCGCAAGAGCTGCGTGAAGGTCTTGACGGAGACCAAAGGGTTTTTAATGCGATGAACCAATTCAATTAAAAAAAGCGACAAAATATTGGTATTTTGCTCGGATGGGAAACCCTGAGGTTTCGATTCGGCCAACTTCGAATCAGCCTTTTTCAGAAAGGTGACAAAGGATTCGCTTTCATTCTCAGTTTCGAAGAGGAGGTCCCTTTCCGTCAGATCCTTGCCCTCGGAAAACATAGCGCTTCGAATAATGACCTGCTCCAGCTCTCTGAGGTTCCCCGGCCACCAATAGTTTTGGAACAATTTCAAAATGTTGTCAGAAATTTCCACCTTACTTATTTTCATTTTCTTAGAATATTCTTCCAAAATATACTGAGCGATCGTTGAAATCTCTTCAACGCGGTCCCTTAGGGTAGGGAGATAGACCGACAGAGTACTTATTCGATGGTACAAATCCTCTGAAAATTTGCCCTGGGTGACCTTTTCTTTCAAATTTCCTGAAGAGGATGAAATAAATCTGAGATTCTTGATGACTTTGCTCTCGGCGCCGTTCTGCAGAAAACCATCTTCAATCAAGTCTGACAACCTTGACTGACAGGATTGTCCCAGCTCCCCAATTTCTCTTAAGTAAACAGTAGCTGGAATGGTCCCGAAGTTGTTTTCCCTAAAGACACGGGTAAACTCGCCACGGAATGAATCCTCGGTTTGAGTCTTACAATCGATCTTATAAAAACGATAAAATTTCCAATCGCCAGTGTAATGGATGATCTTCGCAACGAGCTCTTTTTCCGTCCCACGCTCCCCCTGGATGAAAACAGGAACATTATTATGAGCCGCTTTCTGGGCGAGCGAAATGACCTGTGATGGAAAGATGGGGGAATGAATCAACTCTTGGTAATTCATCGTTCCTCAACAATATTGGAGGTATCCTTCTGGTCCTCCCATTCTTTCTTTTCCCTTTTCGGACGGTCCACCTTGACCGGTAAGTTGATAAAAAAGGAAGATCCCTTGTCCAACTGGCTTTCCACATCAATATAGCCTCTATGATCCTGGACGATCTGATGCGAGATGGAAAGTCCTAATCCGCTCCCCGTGCTTTTCGTGGTAAAGAAGGGATTGAAGATTTCTTCCAGATGTTCCCCCGGAATCCCGCAGCCGGTATCGGCAAACTCAATTTGGGCATACGATTCTCCCCCCGGTTTCGTAAAGGCTCGGGTCTTGACCATAATCCTTCCATTCTCGGGTGTGGCCTGAATCGCATTCAATAATACATTCAAGAAGACTTGTTTGATCTGTTCCCGATCAATCTGGGCAGGGGGTAAATCAGAAGCATAGTTTTTGAGAATGTTGATTTGTTTCTTTTTTGTTTCTGTTGAAACCAGGAGGATCATTCCGTCTAAAATGGTATTGATATCCTCAAACTTCAACTTTGGATCAGAAGGCCTGGCAAAATCGAGAAGCTCATTGACGAGCGAAGAGATCCGGTCTACCTCGCCGGAGGCAATCTTGAGAAATTGGTCTCGAAATTCCTCGTCGTCAAGCCGATCCGGCAATAATTGAGTTAGCGTCTTGATAGCGACCAGGGGGTTACGGATTTCGTGGGCCAGCCCCGCCGTGAGGGTTCCAAGGGAGGCAAGTCGGTCTGCCCTTCGGATATAGGATTTTGACCTTTTCAAATCCTCATAGAGCCTCGCATTCTCAATTGCGATCGCCGTCTGGTTTGCCAGGGTGCTGAGTAATTCAATATCTTCATGAGAATAGATATCTTTGGTAAACTTATGGCTCAAATTAATCATCCCGATAAGCTGCCCCTTTGAAATGAAGGGAATGCTTACATCCGCCTCCAATAGAGACATTCCATTGACGACATCATTTAATTCTGGAACATGGGCCCACTTTGCCAGTTCTTCCCTAATAATAATTTCTCTAACTTTTTGGAGATAGTGGGGAAGGGGATTGTCTTTAGGAAGCTGAGGTGCTGAATCGGTCATTTCTATATTTTTCGACTCAAATAAAGAATAACTCCCTTTCTCCTCATTCCATAGAAATAAGGATGCCTTTTCAACCCCCATTGTCTGGGTGATTGTCTCTATGATTTTTTTCGAAAGCGATTGTAAATCGAGAATAGAAACCATGGCCTTGCTGAATTCCGCCAGGGTTTCACGATAATCATAGAGTCTCTTGAAAAGAATTTGTTCCACGGCCTTCTCTGTTTGAGGCTTAATCCTGTAAAATAGAATGGTGATTAAGAAGAGGAGCGCAACAATAACTGCCGAAAATAGATAACTAATCTTATCGAAAAAGACCCTTTGACTTACAAGAATGAGTAGAAACGACGGAACAAACAGAAGTGCCAACAGAAGAAAATAAGTTGTCCCTTTTTTTAGAACAATATTAATGTCCATTAAGCGGTGCCTGACAATAGAATAGGCCGCAAAACCCACGTAGATTACTGTACAGGATGGACCAAGCCAAGTAAATGTTGAAATCCCGGTCATCGGGAGCAATAGATTAGCACTCACTCCCGACGCGGCTGTCAGAAACATACCGACTAAGCAGTATTTGATCTGGAGCCTCTCAATCCCTACAGCCTTTCGGTACGTTCTTATCAATAATAAGAATCCTAAAAAGATGAACCCAGTTAAATAAATCGACCACAATGGATGCATCGGCCCATAGTGAAGCGCCGTTGGACCTGGACCTGAGGAGGACACAATCTGGTCAGTAAAGGACAGAACAAGAAACAATAATGCTGGTATTGCGAACGGAATTAATTTCCTGGCATTAATATTTCTTCGCCCACCGGGAAAAAGGAAAGCAAATGAGAGAAACGAAACCGGTATGAATCCCGCTGTAGCAAATGCCATCCTTCCCCAGAACAACTTCGTCGGCCCCCCTAAGTAAATGATTAGGAGACTGAGCCCCCAGCCGGCACAAGCCCAAGCAAGAACAGAGAAAATTAAGTTTATGCTCTTATGAGCTTGGCTTTTTAAAAAAACTAAAAACCCTAACCCAAAATTTCCAAAAAATGCAATTAGTAAAAATAGTTTTGGGATTAACAAGTTATTTTCCTATATGCAACTAAATAATGAATGTTACTTGAACTTACCGACGATCACGACCGTATGACTCCCACCAAACCCGTGTGCATTCATGAGCGTGGTCTTTACAGCAGCTCTTCTAGGACGATTTAAGACATAATCAAGATCGCAATCCTTGATCGGATTTACAAGATTTATTGTCGGAGGAATAATACCCCTATTAATAACTAAAGTGCAAGTGATCATTTGAAGAATTCCAGTAACGGAGAAAGACTGCCCTGTAACTGGTTTAATGGAGGAAACGGGTATCTGATATGCTAATTCCCCAAAGACTTTTTTAATAGCAGATGTTTCGTTTAAATCATATTCCGGAAGCCCATTACCGTGAGCATTGATATAATCGATGTCTTGGGGTCTAAGATGGGCGTTCTTTAAAGCTCTATCCATCGTAATTGATGCAGCGTCACCACTTGGATCTATTTTAAATAAATTATAAGATTCGTTCCCTGATGCATAGCCTAAAATTTCACCATATATCTTTGCCTTTCTTTTTAGAGCCGTTTGAAGTTCTTCAAGAACCAAGATAGCCCCCCCTTCACCAAGTACGATTCCGTCTCCAGTAATGTCAAATGGTTTCAGTGACTTTTCGGGGTCACTATTTTGCCTCGTAAGTATTCCACCGGCACAAAAAAGGCCAACGTTACAAGGGGTGATAGGAGCCTCGCCAGCGCCCGCAAGCATTATGTCAGCATCCCCCAATCTAATTGTATTATATGCTAGGTAGGCTGCATCGAGGCCCGAATTACATGCTGCGGCTACCGTTGTGTTAGGTCCCTTCAGCCCAAATTCACAGCTTATAATCCCAACAGCAGAATGAGTGCAAATTACTATCGCCCCATGCGGGTTTAACCTCTTGATGCCCTTTTCCAAGAAAAGGGCACATTGGTTTTCTATCCAGTCTCCTCCCCCTATCCCAGAACCAATGAACACTCCAGTTCTATGTGGATCTATTGTACCTAGGTCTAACCCTGAATCCTCCACCGCCAGTCTTGAAGCTGCCAATGCAAATTGGGCAAATCTCGCCAATCTCTTTGCAGTCTTGGGATCCATATAATCGGTAGGGTCAAAATCTTGAACCTCAGCGGCCACTTGACATGGGTAGGAAGAGGCGTCAAAGTGGGTTATTTTTTTGACCGCGGATCGTCCTTGAACTAATGAATTCCAAAAATTGTCTATTCCTGTTCCGTTCGGAGCCACTACACCCATTCCGGTTATAACCACCCTCCTCATTTCCACTACTGGCTTAGCCCCCTTAGTTTCTATTTAAACAACCCAAATGCAGTGGAGGATATACGGCATCACTAATCCACTGGTCGTAGCTGTTTGAGATATTTCTTTTGATAAAACGCCTGAATCAGAGAAAAACTAATTTTGTCCTGTAGGATCTTACGAATCAATTTGCCCTTCGGATAAGCTTTGGAAAATAATTCCTTATAGCATTCGTAGAACTTGAGGCCCGGAATTGTGGTCGCTATCACCGAGTGCATGCCATCAAAATATTCATAGTTGTCGGTAATAAGCTGATCCTCGACTTGTTCATAAAGGTATGTCCCAGGAAAGGGAGTGAGAATCGAAAAAATCGGCTGGTCGATATCCATGGAATGGACACACTCGATTAGCTTGACAAAATCTTCCTCAGTATAAGATGGGTCAACTATGAAGTACCCTATTATGCCGACTTCATTTGCTTTCAGAATGTGCGCAGCTTCTGTATTCTTGCTGACCGTGCATCTCTTATTGAGCTTTTTCAAATCGTCGTCTCTAAACGATTCGAAACCTACCAATGCAGCCGCAAGGCCAATCTGTCGCCATTTTTCTATTAAATGAGGTTTCTTGATTATTAAATCCGATCGGACATATATTTGATATTTCTTCTTTATCCGCGCCTCCTTGATCTTTAGGTATAGTTGCTCCACCCACTCAGAATTTTCCCAAGAGTTATCATCGGCGAAGATGACAAATGGTTCTTCTATCTTAGCAAGTTCACTCACGATAGAATCTGGAGTTCTCACCCTATACTTGCCTCTGTTAAGTCTCCATTGGCAGCAGAACGCGCAACGAAACGAACAGCCTCGAGACCCTATGATGGAAGCAATTGGGCGCCAGGTACCACGAAAGTAGCGATGGCGATATTTCGACGTCAGGTCGCGCCTTGGATTAGGTATTTCGTCAATGTCAATAAGGGGTCTCTCCCCAGTGAACAGAAGATCTCCATCTTTTGGGATTGCAAGCCCTTTAACCGAATAAACATCCCCTTTTAGCTCTAACGATTCAATTAATTCCGCGAATGTTCTTTCTCCCTCCCCTATGACAATGAAATCGATGAAATCCTTTGCAAAATCTTTGGGAATGACACTGGCATGATGGCCCCCAGCAATTGTGATTATCTCGGGATTTAAGATCTTGGTCTCCTTCAGCACCTTGATACATTCGTAATACCCTGCGGTAACGCATCCCGCCCCAACAACATCTGGTTGAAAACCTTCTATCTCCCTTCTTAAATGAGCACCATTGATACGCATATCGAGGATTTTGACATCGTGCTGAGGAATAGTAGAAGCAAGAATTTCATAAGCCAAGGGCTCAGGAATATGAGACCTGTTTGCGAAAAAGTTCGAACAAAGCGGAGGCTGGATTAGCAGAACTCTCATCTTTTGACTTCCATTTTGCTTGTTGCCGATAGATTAAGCGCAAAATAGGCAGGGGAAAATACTAAAATATGCAGGTTGGTCGACTTAATCTTTTACAACATTTTTCTGTCGTCCCCTTTATAAGAATCCTGCCTTTTTCTATTGACGTTTCCCCCCTGGCACCCCGGTCACTTCAATTTAATAATCCCATTAGGCTAAGGTATTATTATAGACATTTTTGGAATTTGTCAACAATTTTGTACACAAATTTATAAGTATTTTTATTCGTTAACATTTTACGATTTCTTCGCTCGGTACCTGCTCGTGGATTCTGCTTTTGATCATGAAGGGTTCAGGCGTCTCTCAAAATACGTTGAACAAAAGAATTTAACTCACCCCGTATTCATCATTCTGAGCCCATTTCCAGGAACGGATCTCTACGAAATGGTGAAGGGAAATCTCATAACCGAGGGCTTCCGAGCTCATGGATTTCTTCCATACCGTTCTATCTCTAAACTCCCGTTGGACGAGTTTTACGAAGAATTTTTGGGGCTCTACCGACGAGCTTATCCGTTTAAGAAATTCGTTAAATCGATAGCACAGCGAAAGGCTGCGCTTTCCCCAAAAACGATTTTCATGAACCTTAAGTTACGGAAGCGGATGGACTCCCTAAGGAACCATCATGATTTCGTAAGAAGAGCAACCCGTGCTTAACAATAGATGTCCCGGAGACAAATGGGCTCCCGGATCACACCGAATTTGGTTCGTGACGTAAAAATACCTTCAATATCAGTACCTACTATTGTTACTGTTCAGTTGTTTCTGCTCACACCTTTTATACCCACGGGTGATCTCTAATAAAGGGACACAGATGGGTTATCACGTAACAACGACATTCTTGCACAAAACTCTTTTCGGCACGCTATTTTCTAAAACCGGCTTATCTCATGAAGAAAACAAAGGGACAGAATTTACAATAAATAACAAAGAGTTACGAAACACCTTGAAGAGACTAGCAAATTGTGCTATTTTTTATTAATCAAAGCCGAGGAGAGGCATATGCACATCGATGAAAATAAGAGGTTTGACAAGAGAAATGTCGCGCAGAATATTAGGAACGGGATAATTACGCAAAAAGATTATGAAATCTTCCTGTCAAAGTTGCCGGATGCAAGTGAGAAATTGTTTAATCCTGAGGAGAGCATTACCGATTTAGATGAAATCAGATTGAAAAAAGAGAGTGAACCATCATCCAAAAAGAAGGGGGCAAGGAAGAAGGCGAAAGGGAAGGGGAAGTGATCATGCCAATTTACGAATATCGCTGTAACCAATGCAACAGGGAATTCAGCGAGTTATTTCTCAACCTAAGGGAAGCCGGTAAAGTCAGGTGTAAATACTGTAATAGTCGCAACCTAAGTAGATTGATTTCTTCCTTCCGTGTCCATCAAACCGAAGGATCTCGACTGGAAAACTTCGACACCTCAAAATCCCAAGGGGATGCGTTTTATAAGGATTCAAGAAATGTCGGACTTTGGGCTAAGAAAAGGATGAAGGAGCTGGGGGTGGATTTGGGGTCGAAAATGGGTGAAATCGTTGAGAAAGGCAGGACGGGAAAGATACTTGACGATTACAATAAGTAAGATTTTATGGGAGTTATTAACTCGTATCGAAATCCGAGAGATTTGAAACCAATAAATATGAGCGCCTGGGACGTACAAACGAGCATCGATACGAGCCTCAGGAACGATAAACAAGATTCGATTGCGTTCAAGGTTTTAAAATAATGGAAGACAAAGATTATTACAAGATTCTCGGAGTTTCAAGGGACGCCACTGAGGATCAAGTAAAGAAGAATTACAGAAAAGTTGCGATGGAATACCATCCCGACAGAAATCCTGGTAATAAAGAGGCAGAGGAAAAATTCAAGATGGCTTCAGAAGCCTATGAAGTTCTTAGAGACCCTGAGAAAAGAGAGATTTATGATCGCTACGGGATAGAAGGTTTGAAGGGCACCGGGTTCACCGGTTTCAGGGGATTTGAAGACATCTTCTCCGCTTTTGGAGATATCTTTGAAGACTTTTTTGGGTTCGGGGCTGCCGGCAGAAGCAGGACCAGGGCACGCGCAGGCGCGGATTTGAGATACGATCTCAAAATCTCATTTCATGATTCAGCGTTTGGCAAGGAAGCCGAGATTGAGATACCCAAGAATGTTGTATGCGACGTTTGTAATGGAACCGGTGCTAAACCAGGAACTTATCCCATCCAATGTCTGACCTGTAAAGGAACAGGACAGGTTACACGCTCCCAAGGATTTTTTACCATCAGCACGACTTGCGGCCATTGCCAGGGAGAAGGAAAAATTATTCCCCATGCTTGTAAAGAGTGCCGCGGACATGGGAGGGTAAGAAAGACCAAAAAAATTCAAGCAAAAATCCCTCCCGGCGTAGATACCGGATCTAAATTGAGGATTCGGGGTGAAGGAGAGGAGGGTCAAAGAGGAGGCCCGCCCGGGGACCTTTTCGTATTTATCTATGTCGAACCACACGATTTTTTCGCAAGGGACGGAGACGACATCGTGTGTCAGATACCCATCAGCTTCCCGCAGGCTGCTCTGGGAACGGAAATAGCAGTACCAACGTTGAATGGTGAGAAAAAATTACTCGTACCTAAGGGGACTGAAAGCGGCGCAATCTTGAGAATAAAAGGGGAAGGATTTCCGAAGATAAGGGGTTATGGTCGGGGAGATGAGATCGTCCAGGTCATCGTGAAAACCCCGAGGGATCTGATGAAAAGGCAGGAAGAGATCTTGAGGGAGTTTGAGGAATTGGGAAGGAAGAGGGAAAAGCAAGAGGGCGGGTGGAAAAGGGTCGCGAAGGCAGAGAATTGAAAGTTAACATAATATATCTTGAATTTCAATGATTTAGGCATTATTCCTCATTTTGACCTATCAATTATTTTCAGGATATTATCAGACCTAATTTCCCCTCTTAAATCCAGGAAAAACTCCTGGTGAATTCCTTTGTAATCCGAACACCGAACCACATTCCCCCACCGGATCGATCGTATCAAGGATTCTCTAAATTGTCAACACTTAATTTTTGCGTTTTAAGGCCCCTCTTTTCTTAAAAAAGCCCGATCCATATCACCATAAGGATTTTCGAAATCCTTCCCTTAAGTCGTCTTCTAAGGGGTGTTTTTACGTCTTGGAGCATGGTTTTGACGTGGATTTGAAGGAACCACGGAAGAACCTCCGAAGTATCTCCCAGGTATTGGTATATAAATTGAGAATATTCCAAAACGTCAGGAGGTGAAACGAATTATGAAAAAGATTTTGATCAGCATTTTCTTGGCGATGGTGCTGGCTCTTGGACTTGGAATCCAGCCAGCAAATGCAACCACCACTACACTATCCTTGAAAGCTCAGTGGAATGCTCCGACCGACGATACAACCGGGGTTAAACTGTCTTGCTACACAGGATCGGAAAACTGGTACTCGGGTAATGCGAATGGTGATGGTGGAAATAACCCGAACGAAGTCTGGACGCCTGGCCCAGTTTTAACAACTGGAACATTAATCCCGATTCCAACAGTTTCCTTGGTCCTCTGAATACCCCGACGTAATCACTACATCTTACCACCCGGCCATACTTCCAATACGAACATCAATGTTCTCCGTTCACACGTCCTACAGGCATTATCATGTTCCATATCTGATCGTATCATGGAATAAGTTAGGACGCAAGAGAAATCTTAAGCAGTTTCAATGGGTTAGATGTTTATGTATGCTATAAAAAAGCAAGAATTGTTTTATCAAAGAAAATCAGGGTCGAAGTCCCCACATTATTCCTCAAAAACCCTAATGTTTTCAAGGTCTTAATTAATTATGGAAACGGCGACCAGATTATTCCTCAAAAAAACCTAATGTTTCCAAGGTCTTAATTAATTCACAGGGAAGAAAGCGTCTCACATTCCTATATATTATAGGAGGATGTTATTTTTGATCGAACATCATGTCAAAAAATAAGACGGTTCTTTGTTTAATTGTTAAGGAGGTGATTAAAATGACGAAGCTGAAGTGTCTAAAATGCGGCCATGAGTGGGTTCCGAGAGTTGAGAATCCAAGAGCATGCCCAGGATGCCAAACGATCCGCTACAACAAGGAACAAACATGGTTTCGGATCGGCTCCAGTTACTATCTGAACCTTGTCGAAAAAATTCGGCAAGAAATAACACAGGAGCTACAGCAGCCGAATTTGAGAGGCGAACAAAATGAGTAGGGAAGAAAAAATTCGAAGGTTATTGATGTTGGTTGATGCATTCGGTATGCAAGTTTTAGATGCATTAAATTCCGAAGATCGATTGGACGTTATCTACGAGTTAGCCCTTCGATCTAAAAGTTAAGATGAATCTTCGATGAATTGCCCCACCAGATGAATTCAGATTAACGCAGATTAATCACATCCAAGATTTAGATTAGTGGTTCCAGATTCCTTTCCCGATAAAGGAACAAATTCTGTTTTAAAAGGAGACCGTTATGGATACACAAGACCGAGTAATTTACCACATTATTCTTGTGGCCTATCTACAGGCTGCGGGAATCAAACAATCCAGTTTTCCCACCGTCGTTAATCACCGAGTTGCCTTCCATTTCAAGGATACCCCCGAACTTGAGGAGTATATCGAGAAATTCTATCTCCGACAAACTTCAGTTGATGCTCTGACATTAATGGATGCTTACCGCAATCTCACAAGCTGGGCAGGCGAGCTCAAGAGTTCTGGTAAAGCCGAAATCAAAAAGGTGGTGATCGGTAATGGAACAAATTAAGAAATCTGATATTGCCACCTTATTGAGCAATTTAACTTTCTCAGATGAAGACCTCAAAAAATTTCTTGCTCTCGTGGTTAGGGATAAAGAATTTTATGAGAAGTTTGGACACTTGATCAAATCCTATAGCTTTTCAGCCGTTGACGTTGATTCACCTCATGAGATCATGGAGACTATCTGGATAAAGGCGGATGAGTATTTCGAAAAGTATGGGAGATTGATCACCCAGGATATTTTGAAACGCGAAATTGCTCTTCACTTCAAAGACTATAGGAAGGACGAAAAACTCTTACCAAACTGGTATGCTCTGGTTGATGAGATTTTCAACGTGGACTTGAATAAAGATTACTACGAAGGGAGCATTATACCATTTCTTCAATTCCAAGATTTTAAATTAATTATCGACAAAACGCTTAGGGATATTCAAAAAAAGGGAATTCGTTCCTCTGGGGAGTGTCTAAAAGAACATCAGGAGTCTATTGGTAAGATTTTGGAATTGGGTGTTAATGATCAAACGGACATAGCGATTGATGTTGAAGAGTTTTCCAAAATTGAATTTCCACCAAGGAAGATCATCATTGAACCGTGGTTGAAAGAGGGATCGGTGAGTATGATCGCCGGGCATATGGGGTCGGGAAAAACATTCTTAGGTGTAACCATCGCCAATGGCGTCACCACTGAAACCGCTGTGGGAAACTGGGTTGTTAAGAATCCTATCCCGTGCGTCTATGTTGATGGAGAGCTCGAGCACAGAGATATGCAAGATCGGTTCATAGCTTTGCGAACTGGAAAGAGGATAAGGAAACTTCATCTTATTTCCGATTCATTCAATGTTTCAGCCAATCGTCGAAGGATCAACAACCTTCTCGATCCTAACCAGCGAGCTGCACTTTTCAAGATTTGTAAAAAGGCAAAAGACCCCGATATTGGATTGCTCCTTGGCCTGGATAACATCTCCGTACTATGCCCCGGGATTGATGAGAACAAGAAATCGGATTGGGATGAAATCAATGTGTGGTTACTTGATTTAAAGAAGTCCGGGGTGTTTACCCTTTACTTTCATCACACCGGAAAAAACGGCGATCAACGTGGAACCTCTGGCCGTGAAGATAACATCGATACCTCAATCCTTCTTTCTCTTCCCCAGGATTATCGACCGGAAGATGGTTGTAGATTCAACCTCCACTTCAAGAAGAAACGGGTTGAAGGGGCATATCTCTACCTAATTCAAGATCAGGAATGGCAGCTTAACACCAAAGAGAATCCTTACGAGTGGATTCTTACCACGTCCAGTAAGAAGAGTTCGGAGGAGATATTCCTGTTGTTAGCCCAAGGGATGGGGGTAAGAGATATTGCCAGGACTTTAAAAAAAGCTCACTCTTACATTAGTAAGATCAAGACCAAGTTAACGGCTCAGGGATATTTTCACGTTAATGGTGACCTTACCGAAAAGGGTAATGGGAGATTGAATTCCTCAACCCAAGACGACGATTTGGAAGATGAATAAGACGTGTTTTAAGGTGGTCACCTGTATCTCTAAAAATTTGGTATTAGGTGACCACCTTATTAGGTGACCAAAAAGGTGACCATTTGGTGAACAGAGTTTATGTAAACCCTAAGGAATTTGAAGAGAATGGTGACCAAAAAGGTGACCATTTGGTGACCACACCCCCTTAGTGGTCACCATTCCATCCATATAGGATGGTGACCAGGTGACCAGTAACTAAAAATATTAATGAAACGAAAGAAGATCAATATGTCATTCTCAGAGTCATTTTTTGTTATGGAAGAAAGTAAATTCATTCAAAATTCATTCAACGAAAGGAGATCACTATTAGAAGTAAAGGATGGAAAGGAGATGAAGAAGATCAGGGTCAAGAAGATCAAGGAATGGAACCCCGAAGCAGGTAAACGAGATCGACCAGAGAAAGATTGGCGTTTGATAATGGAGTGTACCAAAGACATAAGTTGTGAAGAGTGTAATGAATGGAACAAACGATTGATAAAGAAGCGAGAGCGAGAATCACGAAAGGGTGAACACAATGAACATCGAAAGCTAAGTTAGACAAAATCCATTCAAACAAAGGAGGATACTATGTATTATGAGAGGGATGAAAACGGTAAGGTAAATTGGAGTGAGCATGGCGGAAACGAGATTCGTGATCTTCCACGGAAGGTTGATCATATCTTTAGGAAGACGATCAAGGAACTCGCAAACACCCGGGTTGAAATCACGATAACTAAAAATATTAATGAAACGAAAGAAGATCAAGATAAAGGTCAAGTGTAGAATATGCAAAGTCCTAACCAGGCCCAAATATTATACGTGAAAAAGGAGGGATTTACAATGAATATCGAAAGAGCGAAAGCTAAGTTAGACAAAATCCACTCAAACAAATCACGTCGGGATAGATTCCTTCAACACCTTGATAACCAGGAAGCAAGGCTTTCAAGGATCGCTGAGTTGTTAGAAGTGTCACCGGATGAAGCCCAAGAATTGATCGAGCTTATCCTGGAATTTTCAACATCAGCCAGACGAATCAATCCAAAGATGATAAGAGGTAAGAAGAGAATCTCAAGTGGCCCAAGCCCAGAGGATTATCAGGGGATTCTCAGGTACAGGTGAAAGGGTAAAAAAGATGAATAAACATCGTCAGCGTTTTTATATATTTAAAGAAATGGAGGTGAAAAGTATGGACGGATTTATGACAGCAGCGGAATCGAAGAAATTGAGAGAAGACAGGGTGCTTGCCTTGGATAAGGAGAGAGAGCTTGCGGCCGCCAAGAAGGAAAACGACTACTTTGAGAGAATAGATCGTCTTGGTAAGCTACTCGGGATTGACCGACAGGACACCGTGATTGAAGCATTGTCTTTGATTCGAAACTTCGTTTTAGTCGAGTGGAGGGAAAAGAAGTAATATTACCCCTTAATCGGATAAGGGGTAATACCTTAAGAAGCCTAAAAACACATGTTTTTAGCTCTTAAAGGCCTGTTTAGGAGGTGAAAAAGGATTTGAACAGGTTAGAAAAAAATGAATTCAAGAAGATGCGGTCGATGTCCAGCCAGAAAGACGTGTAAGGCTCCATGCCCTTATTTAGAGTTTGTTTTGAAGCATGAAGAGAAGAACTTAAATTCGAAAGAGATAACATTCGGAGAGTACCTTGATAAACTCCCTTATCAAACACTTTGGGAACCTGAAATTCCAGAGGATCAGAAACTTCCAAAACTTACCGGATCGGAAATTCAGTTGATTAAATACAGGAAGATGGGACTGTCATCCATAGAAATTGCGAAATTGATGAATATGACGGTTGAATCGGTCTATAAGAAGCTTTACAAAATACGTCGGAAAGGGAAGAAATAAAGTGGATTTCTGCGAATGGTGAGGGGTAGTTGATTCACTCCAATCATCTATAAGGGAAGCGTGGAAAGAATATTCAGGGCAGGAACAACCTTGAATTTTAAGACCATTGGACTCAGAGGATGACCAGGAAGCATCAATAATCTCTCACGACAGCCAGACCGTTAGACCTGGTTAGGAAAGACGAAAAGGGTGTTGGGCAAAAACTTAAATTTTAGCCTACGCCCTTTTTTTATTTGGGCAAGGCGGAGAGTCAAAAGTCGAAATGCTTCCTTCCATCAGCCAGACGATACGAAATTTGAGGTTTGCGGAGAAATACCTAACTTCAAAAAAGGTTGAAAAGCAAGTTGAAAAGGAAGAAAAGCCTAAAGAGGTGAAAAAACAGTATATGAGAATAGGCATGACAGAAGCCCAAGTAAAAAAGTACCAAATAACAAATATCATGCGGGCTGGAATTCAAAATAGTCAAGAAGTTTGTCGGTTTGAAAAAGAGATGGGCGACGAAGTTCAGAGGAAGTTTTCTCTTCCTCCTCCGAGAGGAATTTACATTCCGTATGACGTATTGGATTATGGGATAGGCGAAAAAAGACAATTAGCCGTTAGCGGAACTGGTGGATACCTTGTCCAGACGGATATTCTCGGGAGCTCTTTCATCGATGTTCTAACGAATAAGATGTTAGTGAAGAAACTCGGAGCGACCATCCTGGATGGTTTAACCGGGAATGTGGGTATCCCTGGAAAACTTGCTATGGCGACTGCTTATTGGGTGCCGGAGGCAACGTCCCCTACACCGAGTATACCAATCTTGCGTCAAGTCGGAATGAGTCCTAAGACCGTTGCTGCTTACTCAGATTATACAAGACAGTTGGCATTACAGGCCTCTCTTTCAGTCGAACAATTGGTAAAGAGTGACCTTGCCTTAGCAATTGCCCTGGCGGTTGACGGTGCCGCTTTAAACGGAACTGGAAATGATTCTCAACCACAGGGAATTCTCCAAAGGTCTGATACGCTGCTTTACGAAATTGGAGATAATGGCGGGGCTTTGAGCCTTACCGGAGTGATTGGAATGGAGTCGAAGGTCGCAGATGCTAATGCGGATATTGGAAATTTAGCTTATATATTCAACTCACAAACAAGAGCAACATTAAAAGCAACTCCAAAATTCCAGTATGCAAATATTGCGGTTTGGGAAGGCGAAACGGTTAACGGATATTTTGCAGGATGTTCCAACCAATTGCCAAGTAACTTAACCAAAGGTGATGGAACAGCCCTATCTGCTGGAATCTTCGGAAACTGGTCTGATCTTGTAATAGGTCAGTGGGGTCCGGGTTTAGATATCATCGTAAATCCTTATACCCTTGCAGAGAGTGGTACGATAAGAGTGGTAGTGTATTTTATGTGCGATATCGCTATAAGACACGCTGAGTCATTCTGTAACTGTGTTGATATTGTAACAGGTAACAACTAATTTAACTTCTACGGCTTCTTCCGAGCCGTGAAAAATCGGAAGGCTTCTAAATCTTTTTCCATGGGGAATTCAAAAAGATTGACCTCCTCTTTGAATTCCCTTTTTTTACCTTCAACCTTCACTGAAATTTCTTTTATTTCAATCTTCTGAAGACACTTCGGTTCAGGTCAATTGATCCTTGTAGATCGATCTGGTATAGCTGACCAAAAGCCAAGACGTAGGATGCAAATTAAAAACTCCCCAATCTTCTTTCAAATCTACGATCAAACCATGTCCTTAAACGTTAAAACCACGTCCAGGAGACATCTTCGGGATAATTCCGAAAATCCTTATAGGGATACCCCTTTTTGGAATGGATCACCGACCTCCGATACCATTTTGATACCATTATACTACCACTCCGGCTGTCACCATTTCCGGGACCTTTAGTGCCGTTTTTGCCCTAAATTCCCTTATAAACACCACTTTACCTCTTTCAATCTCGATTTTTCTATTGACAAAAGGTATCAATTGATACCATAATGTTTATAAACCGGCCTTCTCACAAAGAAATCAACCGTAGGATAAAACAAGCAAAGGAAGCGGTATCAGAGAATTGATTTTCTATTTTGAATCCGGTTGTTATTGCCGCTGATGCCTTGGAATTAGGCCTTGATCTTCAAAACATTTCGTATATTCTGGTCGATTTATTAGAAGAAATTACTCCCAACCATTACGTGGGGCAATATCCACCGCAACGATCTTATGAGCATGACATAGAAGGGTACGAGCTCTTGGCGTTTCGGTGGTTAAGTAAAACATTGGGTTGCAGGGTCTATCTCAAGTTTACAATTAAAGGGAGGAGGATGTGGCTTGTGTCACTTCACGAGGACCGAAAAGAAGATCAGAGGGAATAAAATGAAAGAAGTAAGAATGGATTGCCCGAGCGGGCATGGAAAAATGGTGCTGAGGAAGACAAAACAGAGAATGACTTTCCGTGGTGTTAAAGTAATCGTCCCGATAGAACAGTATCGATGTACGGTATGCGGGGCCGAGGCAGGAACGGTCAACCAGGCCGCACGCATTCAGAAGTCGATCGCTGACGCTTACCGCAAAGCAGTCAACCTGCTGACAGGGGATGAAATCGTTGAGAAGAGGAAGAGATTGGGTTTAACTCAGGAGGGTCTTGCAAAGCGTATGAATGTCGGGATTGCCAGCATCAAGAGGTGGGAGGGAGGAACCCTCCAGAGCAAATCCATGGACCATGCGCTCAGGATTGCTCTTGGAGGTCGGAGCGCCGGAGATAGCTGTACCGGAAATCGGGAGTTTTCAATCCCCAGGATAAAATTGGTGCTGAAAGAATTTGAGTCCGTTCTGGGTAAGCATATTCTTAAGAAAAATGACAAGATGCTCTTCGCGGCGAAGTACCTGTGGTATGCAGACATGGTAGCACATAGGGAAACAGGAGAAAGCTTGACGGGATCCACGTATGCCGCTCTCCCCTACGGGCCTCAGCTCAATAACTACAAAGATTTAATCCAGGACATCATAGAAGCTGATGAGTCAGAGGCTAAACCCCTTAGCCGGGAAGAGAAAAGGATTATCACTCGGATTGCCATGAAATTTCCTGAAGAACGAATGGCATATGAGGCGGCCCATAAGGAAAAAATCTGGAAGAAACAGCCAAAGGGAGCAATTATTCCATATACCGACTCAGCCGAATTAACCGGGCTCTAACGGCTTCCTTAAAACGAATGGGCTTTTTTGTTTTATATCCCTTACGGCTCGTGCTTACGATAAAGAATTTACGCTATACTCCATGCGCTATGCTCTTTGCGAGAAGTTGGTAGCAATTGAAAGGTGAGGGTGGATAGATTTCTGGAAGGAAAAATAGGTGAAAGAATTCAACTACGTCCCTCGGGTTGACTCTTTGTATTGTAAAGAGATATCGTGGTTCAATCAATAGTGAAAGTTGTCCAAAGATATTTCATCCGACCATGAGATCAATCATAAGGCTTTTTTAAATAGTCTCTCTTTATGGTAAAAGAAAAAATAAGAAAATATCTATCGAATTTAGGATTTGATTATGAATCAGACTTTTCTGACCAAAGATATGCCTTATCTGGCTTTGATGAAGGAAGTATTTTCATATATCGAGTTAGCAACATAACGACTGTTTATTTTATTTACCTTCCACCGCCCGATCTTAATAACAACATCTTTAAAACACATCAAATCATTTGGAACGACAACAATACAGAAGTATTTATTGTTATATCCGATCAAAAAACCTTTGTTTGTTCATCAAAATATAAGCCCAACCAAAAAGATCCTTTTGCATGCTCATTAGAAAGCTTTAGGGTTCCTCTAAAAATTAGCTA
>DBZJ01000199.1 GCA_002311635.1 Syntrophaceae bacterium UBA1163 | reverse complement strand
TAACTAAACTTAAAAATTCAAGGTCAAAAGACACAGGAAATTCATAGAATTACTTAAATTTAGGGGTTAGCAGTGGAAAAGGAAAACAGGCAACCCCTTCAATACGTAATCTCGACGTAATCTCGTTTAAAGTCTGCTCAAGATGTGGAGGCAGTGGGGTTATTAAGAAAGAAGAAGCCCTGAAGAGGAAAGAGAGAAAGAATCAACCCAAAAAGGGAAAACCCTTTTGACTGAGCCTTCCCTTTTTTATGATTTCGTCATCGTGTGGCTACTTTTTCTTCTTTGATATTTTGGCATTTAGGTCATCCACCTGTTTTTTCAATGCCTCGTTCTCGGCAGTCAGAGAAGCGATAGTCGCATCCTTTTCAGCGGCCTTCTGGATATCTTCCTTCAATTTTTGTATTTCGAGCTTTAAATTATCGCTGCCCGATTTGAGGCTGGTGTTTTCCGCTTTCAGTCTCTCATTCTCTTCCTTAATGTCTGCCCCGCATCCTACCAGGGCTGAAACAAATAGACCGACCAAAAGCATCGACAGGGCAGCCGATATTACCCTTTTCATCTTCCCATCACCTCGTTCTTTCTAAGGATTAATAAGTTCGTTTCCCTTTCCCAAATTATAGATACCCGCCTAAAAGAATCAAATAATTTTTTTACTGGAAGAGTGCCTCGGATAGATTAGAATACCATTTACAAAGGTTCACCGTTAGTTCAAAGAGGCACACCATTTGAGTGTGCCTCTTTGATAGGGATTTTTCAGTTGCTTTTTGGATTACTGTCCCGTTGTTGCAGCCTTCGGGGCAGCCTTCGGAGCAGCCTTTGATGCGGCCACGTGGATCTTAACAGCAACCATCTTGTCCATCTCCATCTTGTAATGGACGTCGCCACGCATTCCAGTCTTCAGATCCTCAAAATTGAGAGCCTCCTTACCCTTGGTGATCTTTGTATCAGCGGTGACCATGAAGGTTTTCTCTGCCTTTCCTTTTCCAACAACAACGATGCTCTTCGCCATTGCATCCACACTCTTGATCGTTCCCCAGAACTTTTCCATTTTAGCGGGCGCCGTGGAGGCCGGTGCTGCCGGGGCAGGAGCAGTCGTTGCTGCTTTTGGAGGAGCTGCTGCAATGGCTCCCGATACAAAAGCTACCAACGTCAGCATAACCACAAACAGAATCGTCTTTTTCATTCAATTCACCTCCCCTCTCATTAAGTTTATAGAGATAAGAGCAAAATCGGTGCCAAAGAAAGTTATAGGAAAATATTTTTAACTATTTGAATTTACAAGGTAAAATATTTTAATAGAAATT
Source organism: Syntrophaceae bacterium UBA1163 (assembly GCA_002311635.1). Lineage (GTDB taxonomy): Bacteria > Desulfobacterota > BSN033 > BSN033 > UBA1163 > UBA1163. The sequence continues at coordinate 5,135 of DBZJ01000199.1, read as the reverse complement.
TTATGAGGAAGGGAATGTTGTAAGATTCGACACAGCCACTGGAGAGTGTTGTAAAAATCTACACGTCCTCTTTCTGTAGTATTCTATATTGCGTTGTTCGATCAATACCCGAAATCTCGGATGCCTTCTTTTTATTTCCTCCGGTCTCTTGAAGCACATTTAGCACACAGCGTTTTTCTAATTCTCTTAGTGATAATGATTTTTCAGGAATGAGGATCTCCGGGCCACTGATTTCTCCAAACATTTTTTGGGGAGGTCTTCAGGGAGGATAATAGGATGGATTGAAAGAATGACTGCTCTTTCTATGGTATGGTCCAATTCTCAGACATTTCCTGCCAGGAGTATTGGTATTGATTGAAATAAAGATTATTGATTTACGCTTGAAATCTCGTACTATGGAACAAAAATCAACAATCAATGTTTCAGGAAGGAGTCCTCGGAAAGGGATATGAGGATAGCACCTACCTATCAACAAAATGGGATATGACATGATTTAACGGTTTCTGAGTAAAATCCACACTATTAAGACAGAGACTGAAATTAGAAATAAATTTATGTGTGAAAGTCAGCTACACCTGCAAATTGTGAAAATTGTTTTCCTTCCATTACTGATTCTTGGATCGAAAAAGAGTTATACGTCTAATTGGAAATATAAGACCTCTTGATTGGGACCATCCTTACCTTTTTTGATTTAAAAGGCAGAAGCTAAACATACATTTCTACTCTTCGCTAAACAAATTCGTTCTCTTACGGTAATATTTTTACGTATTGTCCTCCCGATCAGGTCGACATAAACAACCTCGGGTATCACTCCTCTTTTGAATTCTATGTGAACTTTTTGAAGGATACTCTCCTTGCCCTGAATAAAAACTACAGCACTGAAGGAATCACCGACCTTCTCGACAATGATCTCGTGATCTTTGAGAGTAGCTAAACGGACTCTGACCTTATTTTTCCCGATTTTCTCTTCCGAAACAATCCCATAAGCGAACTTCTTTTCAAATAGATTGAGTTCCTCCCTTTGGCCACTTCCCAGAATCCAGTAAACAGCAACAGGGTTAGAATTGGGAAAATCGCTGTTCCCCGTGAGGCAAAGATCATACTGAACAATGTTGTTGTTTATATTTCGTTCTATGAAGAAAAGGTGAACAACTTTGTCTTGGGAAATAGAAAAAGCGGACCACGGAAAAAGAACGGTAAGTAATAAGAGAGTTGCAATAGTTATCTTCATCATAAATTTCTCTACTTCACTCACTTTACAAAAATATGGGTATCGAGAGATGAGATGTCAAGGTCTTCATCCTTAACACTTAACATCTGTTCAATAAAATAAAATCAGCGTATCTGACTGCCTCTTCCTGACACCATATACACCTTTCAGACAGTTTATTAGCGCATGGAGTTGAGATTTTCAAAAACAAGACTTTAGGAAGAAGAAGTCAATGAGGAAACTACTCCGATATGCTGGGGTGCTTTGGGACCCGTGAGACCGTGGATATCTGCCAAGATGTGCCACTTCCAAAATGGTTCGGTATGGAAAACAAATCAAAACCTTGGATTCGTTCCGTTTATTACCAATCGAAATGTGGCATGAAGGCAAGATTTTCAAAAACGAGGACTTCAGGAAGCAACATTGCATCTCTGAGCCCTTGTTTGCCTAAGAGATAGGCAGGCGGACCCACCATGCATTGACGGGGATTACCCCAAAGACTGAAGATTTCTTTTCAAAAAGTATAGGGTTATTACCTTTTCCTTCCGTGCAGACACCTATTCCCAGAACATGCCCTCTGAAGACTTCACCCAATAATCAGCAGATGCTCCTCGAAAAATAGGAGGATCTTGATTTCGAAGGATAAGTCTATTGAGCTAATTAAGTTGGTAGAATGTGGGATTGGAGAATTTACTTGTAAGCCCCCTACCTCAAAAGAAGAATTAAGAGGAGGGCTATGAGGGATTATCAGATAGGTGAGTACGAAAACTCTCGCCACTCATTCAATGTTGTACCTACTAATCCTCAAAAGTGGAAGGACAATTACTTATTGATTACCACACGAAAGAATGGATTTCTTCCAGCATTGCCAGAGGTTCTCTCTCAACAAGAAGTAGCGGCTGCCATGCCATTACGGCTTTCACGGGTGTGATCAACATCTTCTACCAAGCCAGAGGCGATCCAGGCTCCATGCCCCTCCGCCAGCTACGGCCATGTAAACGAATACAAAACTCCAGAGAAATGCCAGGTCACCTCCGTTTTGAAGGGGCCAGAACCCTTTTGGCGCATGCACCATAAAGTAGGCCACTGCCATCTCCCCAGACAAAACAAACGCAACAGGGCGGGTGAACAACCCCAAAACTAAAAGTAGTCCGCCGAAAAATTCAAGCACCCCGCCAATACCCATTAGTGAGAAGAGAGGATGCGATGTGGCTTGCATCGGGGCAAGGAAGCCAAAGAGTTTCTGGGCTCCATGCTGCATAAAGAGCAATGCTGAAACGATCCTAAGTATGCTGAGCATACATTGCGACCAGCGAGAATAAAATGAATTCAAATCAGCCATGTATTTTCTCCTAATTAAAGTAAAGACTATCGGGGGCGAGTTTCTCCTCCCTTGGATGGGCGTTTGAAACTAACGTGGCATTATACGTGTCATGGGGTAGCATCTCGGGAATCCCATTCATCGTGACTCTCACTTCTTCCGAGTCTTCTTCATTCTTTTAAAAACAGCCTTCCTCGATTTTCTGTGCCACTGCCAACAATTTTATCTCAACAAAGTTGCTTCCTGTCAGTTTCGAAATCGTTCATAGTCACTCACCTGCTAAATTTCAACGAGCATTTTTGATGTCATTCAATTTCCAATCATAGTTGAGATATTCAACCGCAACTTTTTCTTTCTTTATAAATTCCTGATCCTCAGGGGGCAGAAAAGGAAGAACGAAATGAACTGCCCCTCCTCCGAGTTTATCAAAGTCTTTTTTATCAAATTTAAAAATTTGTGAAAGGTAGATAATTCTCTTCTTCCGATCAATAAGAAGTCCCTTTTGCCGGTCTCCGAGAAACTCTCGTGCCTGCTCCTCAAGCTGTTTGGAGAGAGTTGTACCCCGGTATGGTTCCTGCCTCAGGTTAACACAACTTACCGAAGCGCAGTTGATCGTGAAGTGGATTCTCAGATCCTTGAACGTGTCAAGAAGGATATCGTTTTCGATCTGCCCAAGAGAATATTCCCTCCCTCCGACAGAGATCGCCTTTCTGTCCCAAGGAAGACCTGATAACTTTATTTTTCTGCTTCGGATGCTATCAACCGGGTAATGGTCAATGATGGTCTTGACAGCGGCAATATTGTAAACGTTTATCCAAAAGGCCTTTTTATCTTCACGGTTATCCAGAGTTTCTGGATTAAAAGAGGCCAAAGCTTTGAGCAAGGTGTTATAGTCGGAACCCTGTTTTCCTGTCTCCTTTGCCAAAGCGGCATAATCAACCGCCGTGCCCCGAACACCATCGATTGAAACTCCGGGTTTAGTGTAACGTTTCAATAATGCCTCGTAGTGGCTGTAATCAAAGCTGGCAGCCTGTACAGGCATAGAAACGAATAGAACTAAAAATGCGCCTATGAAATCTAAGCGTCTATGAGCTGCCATCGTGAATAGATCGCTCCTTCTTATGTTTAATTAAGATTGGGCCTACGCTGAGACCAATGAAATCTCTATTTCGTAGAAAAAATCCTGTATTATCATTCCTTCTGCACAACAGCCAACAAATTTCGAAGGGAGCCGCATCATTGGCTCTTGTTTTTTATTTTACCTCGCCCACTCCATGACCAGCAGGATATGAATGAGTCCACCACCCGTATAGCCTCCAATAAATCTCAACAACCACAAAATTAAAAGAATCACAAAAATGGTCCAAAGTATGTTCGACTCCTTTCTGATGACAGATTTCGTCTATCTATTTTAAACTACTTTTGTGGGCCCTTAAGACATCATTATTAAAAATGGCCGAAAATTTATATAAGGTAATACATGTATTTTTTCATAAGAAATACTGTATTTTGAGACCGGTTTTCCCTGGAGACAAGACAAGCACAACTTGCCTTTCAAACTTTAGGAGTTAAATAACCCAAACTCAGCCGCCCGTCTTTGCGTCGGCAGGCGCCTTGTTAGGTGCAGCAACCGTGAATGGGTGTGTTCGATTGCAGAAAGGGGTCGGTAACAACTGAGAACGATATTGAGTAGAAATCTTCAGTATTCATGCAACGGGCGCTCAGTAATGCAGGCTGATCGTCAAATCCAGGGTTCCCCCGTCATACTCCTTGAGTGAATTAAATGTATGAGTTAGCCTGGTTCCTTTTCAATTCTCGGTAACCCCATCTGGGTCTCGGTGAGCCATCAGACTCTTGTAATTCGGAAGAAGGCGAGATTTATAGACCTGTTCCAGTCGGTCTAATAGGTCCTCGGGGTCGGGACTGGAGACTACTATTGCCTTGGTTTCCTTTCGAACAAAAGAAACTATGGTCTTTAGGTGCTCGCTAATCCCGCCAGTATTCTCAAGGATCCCGATGACCTTCCCCTCATCATAGGCAATGGCAAACTCCCCTAGGGTACCTGATCGACCCCCAACGAAGACCACTACATCGCAGGACCGAATATTCTCAATCTCTCGTCCCATCAGACCACTCCCTGTGTAGATGAGTGCATCATAGCCCCGCACAGGAGACTTAAACTTGACCACATGCTCCTCGAAGTTAAGGGCCGGGGAGATTCCAACCACGGTACACCCTACGCTCTTGGCCCCCTTCACCGCCTCATGAGGTAACCCGGGGCAGGCTCCCGTAATGAGCACGTGACGGCGACAACCAATCTCCTTTCCTAATTTATAGGCCTTTTTGACTACCTCACTCGGTATAATCCCTCCCGATGAACCCATTACACCCACCGTCATTCTAGGAAAAATGCTCTTTGTCCGCTGTGTTTTTCTGGCCACTTTGTCTCTCCTCCTTAATCCCTTGACCAATGATTTTTTTACGATAAGATGATAAGAACTCACTTTGGGGTGAGTTGAATATACGGAAAAGGGGTTTGTATGTCAAGAAAAATGACCAGAGACCACCGATGATTACCGATAGCTAGTGTAGTGCGTCTAACGC
>DBZJ01000158.1:9620-10395 GCA_002311635.1 Syntrophaceae bacterium UBA1163 | reverse complement strand
ACCTTCTCTATAACCTCCTGTGCCATTTTTTTTACATGTACAAGATCAGCATCTTCAAATATTTGGTCTGTGTGTTCTTGTAATTTTATGTTATCCTGGCAGAAAAGCTTTGATCGAACATATGCGACAGCAAACATTGCCCTAAGGTAGGGCTCGTTGGGAAGTCTTTTGAAATCCGCACTTTCTATTATTTTTAGCGCATTCTCTACAGGGGAATACTCTGAATCCCTGGGGTTATAGCCCAGACTTTCAAGCTGGGGGAAAATAATAGAATGCTGCAGCACATTGTGGAGAATATCTGCAGCCTGAAATGCATGTTTCTCATTTTCTGGACAGAATATTCGTGGATAACCTGAGTAATCAAGATTGAGGTGCATTAATTCTTCTGCCACCCCTCCATCACAAAGTTCCTTTTCATTCTGATATTTTATTATGGGTCTGCCTGTACCATTTTCAATCTCAGCTTTCATAGCACCGTCGATACCAGAATCTTCCTTAAATCGCACTGATGCTCCTGAGAGTTTTTCTATATCGTTTTTGATTTTCTGGATAGGCTCAGGCAATTCTGATTCAAACACGATGAACTCTTTTTTAATTGAAGTATAACAATTAATAGACGAAGTTCGTATTTGTTTGGAATCGGGTCTTCTAAGTCCACTTTTCTATCACTTTTTATTCTTTCTGTCTATAAAATTGTACAAAATTGTTGATACGTTCGACGGCGCCAAACCCCGATTCTTTAGTCGGAGGCACCCCCTCACCCTGTCCCTCTCCC
>DBZJ01000158.1:9459-9590 GCA_002311635.1 Syntrophaceae bacterium UBA1163 | reverse complement strand
CCCTCTCCCCGCCGGGGAGAGGGGAGAGGAGAGGTCTTGCCAAGCTTGGCTCTGTGTTATATCCTAAAGAAACCAAAGCGAAACGATTGGGTCGAGCTTACTGATATGAAACGCGTTAAATCATTTTACAT
>DBZJ01000158.1:8094-9329 GCA_002311635.1 Syntrophaceae bacterium UBA1163 | reverse complement strand
AATATTTAATGCGTTTGTATTAAATCAAATGGAGGGATTCAAATGCAGGCAGCCAAGCGTTTAAGAAAGAAAGTCATCAGCAGGGCCGTCCGCAATATCAAGCGGGGATACGCGGATGATGAATCGAAGCGGGGGATGTTTCGAGCGGAGATCAGGCTGGATCTGCAGCGGTCCCGCTTGATGACCGAATCCTTCAAAGAAACGGACGGACAGGCCATGGTCATCCGCCGGGCCAAGGCCCTGGCCAACCTGTTGGACAAGATGGATATCTTTATCAGAGATCATGAGCGCATTGTGGGTTATCAGACCTCGGATCCCAACGGCATTTACCATCCCATCGACCAAAACTGGAGGTCCGTGCAGAGACTGGTGAACAGCGAAGCAGGGAAGACCCTTGTGAATAAGGCAGGCAGGAAGGAGCTGGATGAGCTGTGCGAGTACTGGAAGGGAAAATCGATGAGCGATCGCCATCAGGAGATCCTCCCTGAAGAACTGAAAAAGTATTGGACCTATGAAGGCACGTATCTCTGGACGCAACTATCCGAGCTGGGCATCCCTGACTACGAAAACCTCTTTAAAACCGGCCTCAAAGGTCGGATTCAAGCCGCCCAGGACAGAATTGAGGAGATCAACCGGACCATACCCGTCGACTATGTGGAACAAAAGGAATTTTTGGAATCGGTCATCATCATCTTAAATGCAGTGATCCGTTTTGCCGGGCGGTATTCAAAGCTGGCCAAGCGCATGGCCGGTAAGGAAAAAAAGCGGGCGAGAAAGGCAGAACTGGAAGAGATCAGCCGCGTCTGCGCGTGGGTGCCGGAGAATCCGCCGAGGACCTTCCTCGAAGCAGTGCAGTTCTTCTTCTTTATCCATTTAATCCGCTACGTGGAATATTCCACGCTCGGTATCGGCATTCGCATCGATCATCTCTTCGGCCCCTTTTATGAAAGAGACCTCAAGGAAGGCAGACTGACCAAAGAGCAGACCCTGGATATCCTGCAGCTCCTTTGGATCAAGCTCAACGAGTTGGGTTTGGTTTACTCGCCAACCGTGAGTTCCGTCTATGGAGGCGTGGCTTCCTTGCAGGCGGTTACTATCGGCGGAACGGATAAAAACGGTAAGGACGTGACCAACGACTTAACCTACCTGGTTTTGGAGGCGGCCAGGCAATTGCAATTGATTGAGCCGAGCATCGTCTTAAGGGTCCATAACGGGACGCCGGACGAACTCTATTC
>DBZJ01000158.1:234-8056 GCA_002311635.1 Syntrophaceae bacterium UBA1163 | reverse complement strand
ACTCTATTCCAAGGCAGTGGACGTGATTAAGACCGGCATAGGCTATCCATCGCTTTTTAACGATGAGGCCCTCATGCCTCTCTTCGAGCGCTGGGGTATCCCAGCGGAGGACATCAAAAGCTATGCGGTCACCGGCTGCGTCTATATCGAAATTCCGGGTAAGAATGTGATGCGACGCTCCGTCGGATATTTTGTATTGCCGAAATGTCTCTGGTGGGCCCTGCACGAGGGCGTCAATCCGAAGACAGGAGAGCAGCGGGGCGCCCGTACCCCTGACCCGGCCACTTTTAAATCGTGGGAAGATTTACTCCATGCCTATCTGGAGCAGGTGAGATTTTTTACCACGAAGATGGAACAGTTGGAGAGGATCAATCTCGAGCTTTATGAAAAATATTGCCCGAGGCCGTTCTATTCCGCGGTGGTCGAGGGTTGCATTGAAACGGGCAAAGAAGCGAGAAGGTGGGTCTATCCCTCCATGGTCCATCATTTTTGCCAGGTGATCGGCGGAACCAATGTGGCCGACGCCATCACCGCCGTGAGGAAGGTCGTTTTTGACGACCGGTTGGTTGCACTTCCGGAGTTGATACGAATCATGGATCGGAACTGGGAGGGCAGGGAGGAGATCAGGCAGGCCTGTCTCAATGCCCCCAAATTCGGCAACGACGATGATTATGCGGATTTTATCGCCAGTGAAGTGCATCGACTGGGCGAGGAGGCCATGGAAACGGTTAAGGACAGGTACGGCCTTTCCAACCGGGGCGATGGCAGCGCCGTATCCGCCACGTACGGCTTGGCAATCGATACGCCAGCGACTCCGGACGGGAGAATGGACGGGGAACCGTTTGCCGACTCGACCCTGGCGCCTTCACCGGGTAAGGATAGAAAAGGGCCCACGGCAGTTCTTAATTCCTGCGCCAAAATCAAGACCGTAGAAACGTATAACCATCTATTGAACCAAAAATTTCTGCCCAAATTCCTGGAAGATGATTTAAAGCCGGCCTTCATCAGCTACCTGAAAACATGGAAAGAGCTGCAAGTCCCGCATATTCAGTTTAATGTCGTCGACAAAAAAACGTTGGTCGCGGCTCAGAATTATCCGAAGAAATATGGAGATCTGATCGTCAGAGTTGCTGGGTTCAGCGCCTACTTTGTCGACCTGTCCCGAGGTCTGCAGGACCACGTCATCGCCAGAACGGAGCAGAGCCTAACGTAGAAGGCGAAGGCGTCCCACATGAATGACAAGAACAAGGGATTGGTTTTCAATATCCAGCGATTCAGCGTCCACGACGGGCCGGGCATCAGAACCACCGTTTTTATGAAGGGGTGTCCTTTGCGTTGCCTTTGGTGTTCCAACCCTGAATCGCAGGATTTTTCCCCAAGCCTCATGGTCAGGGATATTCAGTGTAGAGGGTGCGGCGCGTGTGTCAAGGTCTGTCCCCAGCAGGCCATCACCCTCACCCAGGAAGCCGGAAGGAAGCTCAATCGCGATCAATGCAATCAGTGTCTGGTGTGCGCTCAAGCCTGCCTGTATCATTCGTTAAATGTGTGCGGTGAATATATGGAGCCAGGCGAGGTGGTGGAGGAGGTTTTAAAAGACAGGGCGTTCTATAAAAACTCCGGCGGCGGGATGACGGTGTCCGGAGGGGAGGCCTTATCGCAAAGCGAATTTGTGATTCATTTGCTGGAACAGTGCAAAAGAGAGGGGCTGCATACGGCGCTGGATACCTCCGGTTACGGGAGATGGGAAGAGCTGGAGGCCCTGTTGCCGCTGGTCGATCTGCTGCTTTTTGACCTCAAACATCTGGATTCCGGCGAACATAAAAGGACTACCGGCGTGGGAAATGAAATCATCCTGGAAAACTTGGAAAAAGCCTCCAAGATAATCCCTCTTTGGTTGCGCATACCTCTCATCGCGGGCTTTAACGATTCTGAGGAGCATATAGAAAAGATCGCATGTTTAGGAAAGGACAGGGGAACGCAAAAGATCTCTTTTCTTCCTTACCATGAAGGAGGAAAATCTAAGAACGAACAATTGGGACGGCCTGATCAACTATCCGAAGTCAAAGCACCGAGTGACGAGCATATCCGTACGTTAAAAGGGATTGTTGAAAGAAAAGGGTTAAAAGTGACGATCGGTAATTGAGGGGTTTGCTCATGACACTTCCTATTATCGGAATCACGATGGGTGATCCGACCGGCATCGGGCCGGAAATCATCGTGAAGGCTCTCTCTATGGAAGAGCCCTTCCAAGCCTGCCTGCCGATCGTCTTCGGCGACCTGGAGGTGCTTTCAAGAGCCATCCAAATTCAAAAGCTTTCTGTCACCATTGAGGTCATTGAGAAAATTCCCGAAGACGGGTACGTTCCTGGAAAAATATTCCTCGTTCCCGTAAGCCGATTAGACCTCACTTCTCTTCGTTTCGGCAAGCCAGACAAAGCATGCGGAGAGGCGATGGTGAGATATGTCGAAGAGGCGGTCAAGTGGGTGACGAAGGGATCGTTGGATGCGATCACGACCTGTCCGATCAATAAGCAGGCGATCAATGCGGCCGGTTATTCATTTCCCGGTCACACAGAACTCCTGGCCCATTTGTCTCAAAGCTCTCCTGTTGCCATGATGTTTTTGGGATCGAAATGGAAGATCGTCCTGGTGACAACCCATCTTCCCCTTAAGGATGTTTCACGATGGATCACTGCAGGTCGTATCCTCTCCATCCTTCGATTGACGGACGAAGGGATGAAAAAGTATTTCGGGATTCCTCACCCAAAATTGGCTGTCCTTGGCCTCAATCCCCATTGCGGAGAAGAAGGGCTTTTGGGAGAAGAGGAGAAAAGGGAGGTCCTTCCGGCTATCGCTGAGGCAAGATCGCTTGGAATGGATGTCCAAGGACCCTTTCCCGCTGACTCTTTTTTCAACCTTTCAAGCCGTAGTACCTTTGACGTCGTTGTCTCCATGTATCACGACCAAGGCCTGATCCCGATTAAGATGCTCGATTTCAAAGAGGCAGTCAATTTTACATTGGGGTTGCCTTTTATCAGGACATCGGTCGATCACGGAACGGCCTATGACCTTGCCGGAAAAGGGTTGGCCGATCCGGCCAATCTTGTGAAAGCCATTGTCACTGCTGCCAACCTATCGAAATTGAAAAGGATGTATTAATATTTCATTCCTTGAATGTCATCCCCAATTCGAAAAAGAGGTTGACAAAAAAAATGTTTTGGGCTAAAAAAAATGGTTTTAAGAACGATCTCTTGAATAAAGAGACCGTGTATCTTTTTTATTTCATATCAAATCTGCCCTCAGGGGACTAAGAGGAGAGTCAAATGAGAGAAGCGGTCATTGTGAGTGGAGCCAGAACTGCCATCGGCACGTTCGGGGCCTCCTTGAAAGAGGTTTCGGCAATCAAATTAGGAGCCATCGCCATCAAAGAAGCTCTTAAGAGAGTTCGTCTTAGGCCGATTGTTAAAAAAGAACTTCTTGAGGTTGCTCCCGACCCGTTTAAATGGACAGGCATGACAGAACTGGAGAAATCCCATCAGCAATGGGATGAGTCCGCGGAAGGGGTTCAGGTCGATGAGGTGATTATGGGCAATGTCCTCCAGGCCGGGCAAGGACAGAATCCGTCGCGCCAGGCGACAATTCATGCCGGGATGCCCAAGGAAACGAATGCCTTCACTGTCAACAAAGTCTGTGCTTCGGGTCTCAAGGCGATTGCCTTAGGGGCTCAATCAATTATGACAGGTGAGGCAGAGGTTGTGGTGGCTGGAGGGATGGAGAACATGAGCCAGGTTCCTTATGCCTTCCCCCTGGGCCGCTGGGGCGCCAGGATGTTCAACCAGGAGATGGTCGATTTGATGGTCTTTGACGGGCTCTTTGAGATTTTTTATGGGTACCACATGGGACTGACCGCGGAGAACATCGCAGAGAAATATGGCATTTCGAGAAAAGACCAGGATGAGCTGGGATTGCTGAGCCATCAGAGGGCGAGGGCAGCCATCAAGAATGGCATTTTCAAGGAAGAGATCGTTTCGGTGACCATTCCGCAAAAGAAGGGTGAGCCGATCATCTTCAATACAGATGAGAGGCCCATGGACACCTCGTTGGAGAAGATGGCCAAACTCCCGACCGCCTTTAAACCGGGAGGAACCGTGACCGCGGGAAATGCCTCCGGGATCAATGATGCGGCTGCCGCTGTTCTGTTGATGTCTAAAGATACGGCGAAGGCGTTGAAGTTAGAACCCATGGGAACCATCCGGGCCTATGCTGCCGGAGGGGTTGACCCCGCCTATATGGGGTTGGGTCCCATACCTGCAGTAAGGAAGGTCTTAAGAAAGGCCGGAGTGACTCTTAATGACATCGGATTGATCGAATTGAACGAGGCTTTTGCTTCCCAGGCGATTGCATGCATCCGGGAGCTGCAGTTCGACATGGAAAAGACGAATGTCAACGGGAGCGGGATCTCTTTGGGCCATCCTATCGGATGCTCGGGCGCCAGGTTGATCGTCACGCTCCTTCATGAGATGAAGCGTCGAAAGGTCAATCTCGGTCTTGCCACCCTCTGTATCGGCGGTGGTCAGGGCATGGCCATGGTCGTCGAAAAAAGTTGAGAGTTAAGAGTGATGAGTTAAGAACTAACATTTATTCGGACACGAGACACGGAGCAAAGAGATGGACTATAAGAATGTTTTGGTGTCTTTTGAAGGGGTAGTCGGGATCCTCGCGGTCAATCGACCCAGGGCGCTCAATTCCCTGAACACGGAAACCCTCAAAGATATCCAGGCGGGCATCGAGGAGGTGAAAGATCATCCTGAAGTAAGGGCCCTCATCGTGACGGGGAGTGGAGAGAAAGCGTTTGTCGCCGGCGCGGACATTGAGGAGATGAAAGGGATGAACTCCATCGAGGCCCTGAACTTCTCGAGGCTGGGGAATCTCACCTTGAAAATGATCCAGGATTTTGACCGGCCGGTGATTGCGGCTGTCAATGGCTACGCCCTGGGGGGAGGAACGGAGATCGCCATTGCCTGTGATTTCGTCTATGCTTCGGAGAATGCGCGGTTTGGTTTTCCGGAGGTCACCCTCGGCGTCTTTCCGGGCTTCGGAGGGACACAGAGGCTTCCCCGTCTGATCGGAAAAGGGAGAGCGAAAGAAATGATCCTAACCGGGAAGGTGATCACAGCGCAGGAGGCTTATCAGATGGGGATTGTCAATAGAGTCTTTCCCCAGGCCTCTCTGATGGAGGAGGCCAAAAAGGTGGCCCTCCAGATCGCGGCCAATGGAGCCGTTGGAGTGAGATTGGCCAAGAGGGTGATGGACGAGGGGTTCAATATGAACCTGACAGAAGCCTGTTCTTTAGAATCCTATGCCTTCGGCCTCGGTTTTGCCACGGAGGACCAGAAGGAAGGAATGACGGCATTTCTCGAAAAGAGAAAGCCCAATTTTAAAGGAAGATGAGGAGGAAAGGGTGAAGATCGCCGTATGCATTAAACAGGTCCCGGACACGACGGAGTTGAAGATCGACCCGAAGACCAATTCGATGATCCGGGAGGGTGTGGCAAGTATTACCAATCCCTTTGACGAATACGCTGTCGAAGAGGCACTGCTCCTCAAAGAGAAGCATGGGGGAGAAGTTCATGTGATCAGTATGGGCCCTCCACAGGCCGTTGAGGTTTTGAAAAACGCGCTGGCGGTGGGTGCGGACAAGGTCTATCTCGTCTCGGACAAGGCCTTTGCAGGAGCGGATACCCTGGCGACGGCTTATACCCTTTCCAAGACGATTAAAACGGTCGTTGGCGATTTTGACTTAGTGATTTGTGGAAAGCAGGCCATCGATGGAGATACGGCTCAAGTCGGGCCTGGCGTCGCTACCCGCCTGAGAATCCCACAGCTGACTTACGTATCAAAGGTCAGGGAGATTGATCCCGAGAAGAAGAGGATTGTGGTGGAACGACTGCTGGAGAACGGGAGAGAGGTTGTTGAAGCGTCGCTCCCCGCCTTGTTGACCGTGGTCAAGGATATCAATGAGCCGAGGCTGCCCTCCCTGTTGGGGATCAAGAAGGCGGCCAAAGCGCAGATTCCTACCCTGACCGCAAAGGATATCGGCGCGGAAGAGAACCATATTGGATCAAAAGGATCACCTACCTGGGTGACGAAGATTTTTTCTCCGGAGCCCAGAAAAGGAGGCGGCGAGATTTTGAAAGGGGAATTATCCGAAGTGGTTCCTCTTCTGGTGGATAAATTGATGGAGACAAAGTTCATCAAATGAGCGGTACCCGTGAGTCGTTTCTCGTGAATCGCAAAGGCCATGATTCGAATGGGGTTTATTACGAATCACGGATCACGGACACGAATCACGTTTTTCTAAAGATGGGAGGGGCGAATGTCGAAATTGATCATTGATAAGGATACGTGCACCGGATGTGAGTCCTGTATTCCTTCCTGTCCCTTCGATGCCCTGAGTATGCAGGAAGGGAAGGCCGTGGTCGACGAGAAGTGCACCTTCTGCGGGGCCTGTGTGGAGGTCTGTCCGGTGAATGCCATCACGCTCATCAAGGAGGAGAAGAGCGCGGCCGAGGGTACCAGCGCCAAAGATATCTGGATTTTTATCGAGCATGAATTCGGCAAAGTTGCGAGTATCTCTTTCGAACTTCTTGGACAGGGAAGAGGGCTGGCGGACGCCGTTGGATGCAAACTCTGTGGGATGCTGTTAGGGGATAAGGAAGCGGTGGACCCGTTTGCCAAGGAAGCCATTGCCCACGGGGCGGAGAAAGTCTACGTTATGGAGAGCCCGCTACTCAAACAATATCGGACGGACCCTTACGCAGAGGCTGCGGTGTCTCTCATTCGGAAATACAAACCCGAGATCGTCCTTTTCGGGGCCACCACTCAGGGCCGGGATTTTGCCGGAAGGGTTGCGACCACATTGGAGACCGGGTTAACAGCAGACTGTACCGATCTGGGCATCGATCCGGAAACAAAATATCTCGTACAGACTCGGCCGGCTTTCGGCGGAAACATCATGGCAACGATTCTCGACCATCCCGAGTTCCGGCCCCAGATGGCTACGGTCCGGCCCAAAGTGTTTCCCATGCCTCCGAAGGACGATTCAAGAAAAGGAGAGATCATCCGGGAAACGCTCCAGATGACCGAGGATCAGGTCAGAACAAAGATTTTGGAATTCATCAAAGGGGCGGAAACGGTCAATCTGTCGGATGCGGAGATCATCGTCTCGGGAGGAAGAGGCATGGGAGGGGGCGAGAATTTCAAAGTCATCCGCGAACTGGCAGGGGTATTAGGGGCTGCCGTGGGCGCTTCTCGCGCAGCCGTCGATTCAGGCTGGATTCCTTACGAACACCAGGTCGGGCAGACTGGCCGCACGGTTCGGCCCAAGATCTACATCGCCTGCGGTATCTCGGGTTCCATCCAGCACCAGGCTGGCATGAAGACGTCGGATATCATTGTCGCCATCAACAAGGATGGTGAAGCCCCCATTTTTAAGATCGCCACCTATGGCATTGTAGGCGATCTCTTTACGGTCGTTCCCATGCTGACCCAGGAGTTTAAGAAAAGGCTGGGAAGGTAAGCCCCTCAGGCAAGCACCAAATTACAAGCACCAAATAACAAACAAATTCGAATGATCAAAATTGCAAATTCCAAACAAAATCCTTTCGGTCATTATGGATTTCGAGCTTGGAATTTATTTGTGATTTGCAATTTGGGATTTGGAATTTAGAAAATCCACATTTCCGTATTAGAGACGATGCAGCGTCTTTCTCTTTCTGGCCAAATGTCTCACCATCCTGATGCCTCATTAATAAATGTTACC
>DBZJ01000158.1:0-126 GCA_002311635.1 Syntrophaceae bacterium UBA1163 | reverse complement strand
TTAAAAATAGTATCAAGCTTATTCTCTATCGCTTTCCTCAGTCTAAAAGGGTTAAGCGTTTCAAACTGTTCTTTAAGAGAACGTTTCACCGAAGCTGAGACATAAGGTGATTCTAAGACTCTTTGG
>DBZJ01000059.1 GCA_002311635.1 Syntrophaceae bacterium UBA1163 | reverse complement strand
AAGGTTAACGAGGCGCAGGAAAAGAGTCCTCGCTCAGGCGGCCGGTCTGGGGGCGGGTTTGGGGGCGGTCGTGGCGGCGGCCGCGATCGCTGGTAGCCTATCTCTGAGCAGGAAAATGGTATCCGGGGTCAGGTCTTGCAATATTGCAAGAGAATCTAAATAAATAGAGCCGTCCCCTTTATTGCTCCTCATGCCTTGTGACTCGATAGCAATGTGCCAATAGGCTATAACCTGCCCAAGTGAACTTGCACAAGATAGAAGAGCACTCCGTATGCTTAAGAAAAAAGATTCGAGCGGCAAACATCTGCCGAGAGGGTTAGAAATACTCTACGAGGATAGAGATATCTTGGTGGTAGATAAGCCTGCGGGGCTATTGACAGTGGGGACGGAGGCCAATAAATTCAAGACGGCTTACTACATTCTAACCGATTATGTACGCAAAGGCTGTCTAAAGTCGCGAAACCGAATTTTCACTGTTCATAGGCTGGACCAGTGGACATCCGGCGTACTGATATTTGCAAAAAGCGAAGACGCTAAGTACCATTTGCAGGCTCAGTGGAAAGGCACGGAAAAAAAATATGTTGCGGTGGTTTATGGTCAGTTCGCCCAAAAAGAGGGAATGATCACCTCATACCTGTCTGAGAACAAGGCTTATGTCGTCCATTCCACAACGGATATCACAGAAGGCAAACTGGCACATACTGCTTATAAGGTGCTTAAAGAGACCAAGCAGTTTAGTCTGCTGGAGATTGCTCTTTTGACCGGCAGGAAGAATCAGATACGCGTACATATGGCTGAGAAGGGACATCCGATCGTAGGCGATCGTAAATATGGTAAAACCAACGACGGGTACAGGCGTTTGGCGCTTCATTCCAAATCGATTTCCTTCAAACACCCCATCAGCGGCGAGCAGATGACTTTTGAAGCCAAAGTGCCAAATTATTTTAATACGCTGATTGACCACATCCATGCCTCCAGGGTCAGGTCCCAACAATCAACAAGTTAAGTTTTTAGAAATTGACCTCTGGAAAGGTAAGGGCGCTAGGTCCACACTATCGACAAATCATTCCACTTTGGCATCTTGCTACATTCATTGAACCAGTTTAGGATAAGGAAAGTGACAAAGGATAAAAATGAAATACTAAGATTTCAAAAGAGGCTGTTATATAAGTGTAAAGTGTAAACCTGACATTCTAGTGGGCTTCCAATTCTCATTGACACCCTATTTAGAATTCAGTACTCTTCAATTGAGACAAAAGTTATCCGTCGGCAGGTTGATTTTTTAAGGAAACTCGAAGCATGGATGAGATTACCATCATAGAACAGCTCGAGGAATTAATTAAAAGCTTTGGCATACAAATCCGCGATGAAGCCATAAAGCAAGATGAAGATTTGGTCAAGGTGGTAGGAGGTCTGTGCCTGTTACGAGGAGAATATGTATTAATAATCAATTCTAGGGCAACGACGATGGATAGGATTAGGACCTTGGCGACGGCGTTGAAGCATTTCGACCTCGATCAGATCTATTTACGGCCAGTTCTCAGGGAGCTATTGGACAAAATACCCGAGCAAAGACCATTCAGGCAAGAGCGGTAAGGATTGACGGAAAAGTTGATTCCAGGCTGGGGAGCAACGATCGCCCTTCTCCTACGCTGCAAAGTTACCTATTGGCAGAACTCCTCCTTTCTATGGTAATACCTATTTGTTGTAGGTAATGGAAGGTAGTTTGAAAAATCCATTTCAGTAAAGAAAGGAAGGAAAATGTATGCCCAGCTACGACTATCGATGTGCGAAATGCAATAAGAAGTTTACCGCTCTTCTTAGCATCGGAGAGCACGATGCTGGGAAGGTGAAGTGCCCAAAATGCGGGGAGAAAAAAGTGGAACAACTCATCACGGCTAATACCTGATAAAGTCCTGAAAGAAATCTTTCCCGGAAAGCTGAACAGGGATTAAGCATCAGAAAAGGTGTAGGAGGTGGCGGATGGACATAAAGACACGGTGGAAAAGAACTAAAGGCACTCGTCTCTTATCTACTAAGGGAACTTTTTTACCGCTCCCCCCGCCTGCTGAAGACCTCACCTTAGAAATTTCTGCATCCCCTGACACTTGGCGTACACTCTACATAATGTCTTTTGCGAAACCTGAGGATATTGTAAGCATGATCCGTAACCTTTCGAAGACCACCTTTGATTATGTTACTTCAAAACCTGGTAGAGAAGATTTTGTAGATAAGATGAAGCGATATGCCGCTTACGTTTATTGCTGGGCTGAATACTGGTTGAAGAAACCACAGGATGAATGGCCAGAACCTCTAAAAGAACTTGTCAGACAATTGAGTAAATATACATATCACGGAAGGAGAGAAAGGCCCAAACCACCAAGAGTAACAGCTTATATTATGGAGATGGATTTTGGAAAGGAAAGAGAAAAACATCACCTAAAAAAATGGACAAAAGATCCTGACGCTTTCGGGAGAGCATTCATTTCAAATAACAAATACGCAAAATTTGTCAAAACGATTTGCAGGAGTTAATAGCCCCACGAAGATAATAGCTATAGCGAACCAGAAGGGCGGGGTAGGCAAAACAAGCTCTACCAAAGACATAGGAGGGGCGCTTACTCGGTTAGGGAAGAAGGTTTGGCTTATCGACCTTGACTCTCAGACTCACCTTAAGAGATTATAAGCATGGGATGAAAGAAATGCTAAGAGAAGCCGGAAGAGAATTGGTTAATGAATTTTTATCGAACCTAAAAACTGCTTTGGAACAAAAGAGATTTAAGTTCGATTTGAAATTAATAGGAAAGCATTTACAACTTTATCGCTTTTACGTTAAAAATAGAACTCATTTCTTGTTTATTCATGCGAGTCGGGACGAACGTTGGGAGATACCCCCACCTCGGATAGAAATTCCTCATCCCATTTCCTCAGAAAATATGGATTGGGCTGTAGTTCTTCTGAAAGAACCCGAAGCCAAAAACCACCTGCTCGGGTTCCTAATCCTCGGTGATGATTTTATAAAGATGAAGGCAGGCTTCAGCATGAACCGTATGGGCCTGATAAAAATAAGGGAAAAAGATTTGTCATTAAAATATCAATTTAATAATTGGGATACTTTTTTCCAATTACTCAACCTAAAATTAGAGGTAGGTCTCCTGGGGTCGGCCCTTGACAGTCTGTTGAAAAA
>DBZJ01000177.1:427-20034 GCA_002311635.1 Syntrophaceae bacterium UBA1163 | reverse complement strand
GTTTTCTGGCATAGCTTATAAATGTCACCCTGAACTTGTTTCAGGGTCTGGTTTTTTGGAGATGCTGAAATAAATTCAGCATGACTTTTTAAGAATTTGAACTTTGGACTTTGGCATTTTGCACTTTAGGGGTTACTTTAGCTCCAACACATCCTGCATGTCGTAAAGCCCGTTGGGCTGGTTGACCACCCAGAGGGCTGCCCGGATGGCTCCACGGGCAAAGTTATCCCGGCTGTGTGCGCGGTGGATAATCTCCAATCGTTCACCGATTCCACCAAAGAGCACGGTGTGTTCTCCCACGATATCTCCTGCCCGGATCACCTGCATCCCGATCTCTTCCTTCGTCCTCTCGCCCACCATCCCTTTTCTGCCGTAGACGCCCACTTTACTAAAATCCCTTCCCGCCGCCTTGGCCACCAACTCTCCCAATTTCACTGCCGTACCACTGGGCGAATCTTTCTTTAGACGGTGGTGCGCCTCAAAAATCTCTATGTCATAATCCGGGCCCAGAACTCGAGCAACCTCTTGGACGATCTTGAACATGACATTGACCCCCACACTCATATTGGGCGAGAAGACACATCGGACGCTTTTCGCAAGATCCTTGACCCGCTCCAATTGCTCCGGGCCCAAGCCGGTGGTGCCGATCACTATGGCCGAACCTGTTTCTTTAGCGAACCCCAGACTCTCGATGGAGGATTTAGGGTTGGTAAAATTGATGATTACATCTCCTCCAGCCTTTCCCAGACCTCCCTCCAAAGGGATATTCATTTTACCCAATCCGATGACCTCCCCGATATCTTTCCCGATAGCCGGATGATCGGGTCTCTCAACGGCGCGATAGAGGGAGATGGAAGGGGTTTCATGAATGATATGAATGATTCGGCTTCCCATTTTTCCCGCCGCGCCAACAACAATGGCTTTGATCTCCTTCATTGATACGCCTCCTCCCACATCTCCGCTTCATAGACGAAGTGGACGTCTCCCTCGAAAAAAACTTTTTTTACTTCCTTGCCTTCGATTTCAAAATGGACCGATAACGCTTCCCCTCCCCTGCTCTTAACCGACACAGGAGATTTTACCAGTCCCTTGAAGGCAGCAATCAATGCCGACGCCACAACCCCGGTGCCGCAGGCCAGGGTCTCATCCTCCACGCCGCGCTCATATGTGCGGACGGACAACGGATTCCCCTTCTCTACCCTGACAAAATTGACATTGGTTCCAGCAGGTGCAAAAAAGGAATGGCGCCGAATCGCCCTTCCGATTTTAACAATATCCAACTTCTCAAGGTCTTCCCTAAAAAGCACAGCATGGGGAACGCCTGTATTAATGAACGAAAAAACTTCTTTCTCTCCATCAATACGAACGGTCTCATCGAGCTTGAGACCGAAGGGTTTTGTCATCTCTAATTTCACCTTTTTTCCATCCACCTGTGCAGAAAGGATTCCAGCTAATGTCTCAAATTTCAGAGAAGGACCTGCAATCCCTTTTAAATAAGCAAAACGGGCAGCGCAACGCCCCCCGTTCCCGCACATTTCTGCCTCGCTCCCGTCCGCATTGTAGAAACGCCATTTGAAATCGGCCTTCTTCGATCGCTCGATCAGGATGAGACCATCTGCCCCCACAGAGACTCTCCTTTGGCAGACCTTCTGGATGAAGTCTTTCAGACGATCCTCTTCGAGGAAGGGTTCCCGATGATCGATGAGGATAAAGTCGTTGCCGCTTCCGCTCATCTTCATGAAAGGAACTCTCATGAACTCTCCCATCGTTAGGCGTGAAGCGCAAGACGCAAGGGGAAAATATTTTACACCTTACGCCTTACACTTTACTCTTTACGGATGTAAGAAACTCCGGGATTTCTTCTCCCCGGATCAAATCCTCATAGCCCTCTCGACGGCGGATAACAAACATCTGATCGTCCCGAACCAAAACCTCAGCGATCCTGGGCCTTGCATTATAGTTGCTGGACATAGAAAATCCATAGGCTCCCGCGCTCATCACGGCAATCAGCTCACCCGCACGTAGATCCGGGATCTTTCGTCCCTTTGCAAAAAAGTCGCTCGACTCGCAGATGGGACCGACCACCTCGGCTACAATTTCTTCCCGGGCCTCCTCTTTTACGGGGAGGATTTGGTGGTAGGACCCGTAAAAACTGGGCCGGACGAGATCGTTCATGCCTGCATCCACGATCACGAACCGCTTCTCTTCATTCTCTTTCGTGTAGAGGACCTTTGACACCAAAACCCCTGCGTTCCCGACGATGACGCGACCCGGCTCTAAAACGAGCGTACAGCCGAACCCACGAATCTGTTCAAGAATGGGGGAGGCGTATTCCACAGGGTCAGGCGGTTCTTCATCCTCATAGGTGATCCCCAGACCACCTCCCAAATCCAAGTATTGAACCTCTATTCCTTTCTTTCTCAAATTCTCAACCAACTGTTTGAGTCTCCTCAACGCCTCGATGACGGGTCCTACCTCGATCAATTGGGATCCGATATGACAATCAATGCCCACAACCTTTAGGTTCGGCAACCGCGAAGCAAGGCGGTAGGCCATTGGCGCACGAAGGATGTCAATCCCAAATTTACTCTGTTTCAAGCCGGTTGAAATATAAGGGTGTGTCTTTGGATCGATATCCGGGTTGACGCGTATGGCGACCGACGCCTTTTTCCCAATTCGGCCCGCTACTTCATTGATCACCTGGAGCTCTTGAGGAGACTCCACATTGAACATGAGAATGCCCGTTTCCAAGGCATATTCAATTTCATCTTCTCTCTTCCCGACTCCCGAATAGACAATTTTTTGCGGGTTCGCTCCACCTTTGAGGGCGCGATAAAGCTCGCCTCCGGAGACCACATCCACTCCTCCGCCCAGGTTGACGAAGAGACGGAGGAGAGCCAGATTGGAATTGGCCTTGGCAGAATAACAAATGAGATGAGGAATCCCTTTGAAGGCCTCATCGAAAACGGTGAAATGTCTGACTAAGGTCTGATAGCTGTAGAGATAGAAAGGGGTGCCCACTTTTTCAGCGATTTGCTGAACGGGAATCCCTTCACAATAAAGCTGATGATCCTTATACTCAAAGAAATGCATCACTTTATCCATTGCGGAATGTAGATTGCGGAATGCGGAATGAAACCTAAAGATTCATATTCCAGAAATTATGTTCAACTTTCTTACTCCGCAATCCGAACTCCGAAATCCGCATTAGTACAGATACTTCACCCGCACTTCTTCGGAGCGGGCGCTTTCATTTCTTCGTGGAGAGTTATCCACGGCTGCGACCGCATACTCGTATTCTTGCCGCAAAACAACGCCGGTATCGAGATAAGTGTCTTGCGTCACGGGAGTCTCATTCACCTTTTGAAATTCTTTCTCTCCGAGTTTCCGACGATAGACGTTATACCCGAGAATATCGGCCTCCGGATTCCTCCTCCAATTTAACTCTATCCCCTCCTTGACGGGAATGGCTACCAACGCAGCGGGCGCACTCGGCGGAATGAGCTTGATCGGGGTCACGGCTAAACCAGGAGACCCCTTTCCCTCTACGTCGGTCTTGACCACTCTTCTCACCGCCCTCACTGAATAGAAATACTTTATATCGTTATGCACGGTCAGGTCGGTATACCGCGTTACGCTTAGCGGCTCCCTGTTCGACGGGTTGAGGGGAAACCCCTGTTCTCCTTCTAACCTCCTATAAACGTTATAGCCCGTGGCACCCTCGACGGGTTCCCACAAGAGATCTACTTTCTTATCTCCGCGCTCCGCCCTCACAACAGAAGGTGAAGCAGGAGGATGATCCCAGTAAACAGTGACCGGGTTCGAGGGAGAGCTCGGGTACCCTCTCTGATTCACCGAAACAATCTCATAAACATAGACCCTTCTTGGCTCTTGATTCTCAAAAAAAATCGATACCTTCTTACCCGGAACGAAATTTTCCGGGGTCACCTTCATCTCGTAGACAACCTTCGGTTTTCCTCCACACCCCTTACATTCCTCTCCAACGAGAACTCCTTCGGATCTCAGAATTTGAAAGCTTACCAAATCTGTAAGCGGCGTCTTATCCGTATTTTCCTTCGGGGTTTTCCATTCCAAACGGATACGACCTTCCCTCGGAACGGCTTGGAGGTCCACGATTCTCATGGGAACGATCGATTCCCAGGGCACAGGAGGACCCTTCTTGGCGCAAGCGCTCAACACTATCAGCATAGCCAATAATAGAATTTCAACTCTGTTTGCTCTCACCTTTTAGCCTCATCTGAAATTCCAAATTTCAAATCCCAAATCCCAAACAAATTCAAAATTCAAATCTCCAATGACCACCCCTCACCCTGCCTCTCCCCTGAGGGGAGAGGGAAGGCTGACGGGATTTGCTATTTACGAACTCCAAACTCCGAACTCTCAACTCCGAACTTCCTTTCTTGGTCCGAAGATTGCTGTCCCCACCCGTATAAAAGTGGCCCCCTCCTCTATAGCGACCTCGAAGTCATTCGACATCCCCATGGAGAGCTCTTTCATCGGAATCCTTTCCTTAACCATCCTCCCCTTTAGTTCTCGGAGGGCAATATAATAAGGACGGCTCATTTCTGGCGAATCGAAATACGGTGGCATGGTCATCAGCCCTTCTAAGGAAAGATGTTTAAGGGTTTGAATTCTCCTGGCGAGAGTGAATACCATCTCTTCATCCGTCCCGAATTTAGTCGCTTCCTTGGAAAGATTTACCTCAATCATTACCTTGATCACCCGGTCCGCTTGCTCTGCCCTCCGGTTCAACTCCTCAACCAGGGGATGGCTGTCTACAGAGTGTATCATATCGAAGAAGCGAATGGCATATTTCGCCTTATTCGATTGGAGATGGCCGATGAAGTGCCAGGAAACGGGCTTTCCAATTTCCTCGATCTTTTTTTGCGCCTCCTGGATATAATTCTCGCCCAGGATAGAAACGCCCGCTTCAATGGCCTCCCTGATTCGAGCCACCTCGACGGTCTTGGAGACGGCAACCAATTTGACCTCGGCCGGGTCTCGCCCGGCTTTTCGAGCGGCTTTCTCTATTCTCTCCATCACCCTTAAAAGATTATCCTTAACTGAGGACATAGATCTATTTGATCCCCTCAACCCCTCTTTGCCCTTAGCAAGGGAGTACGAATCAGGATTTTCCCTCTCAATCCGCAATCCGCATTCCACATTCCGAAATTCTTATGGCCCCTAATCGACTCAGCATCTGTATCAACTCACAGAGGGGGAGGCCGACGACGTTGGTATAGGACCCGCGGATCGATTCGATCATAAAAGAGCCAATCCCTTGAATGGCGTATCCTCCCGCTTTATCAAAGGGCTCTCCCGTCTTTACATACCATTCGATCTCGGCAGTCGTTAGACGCTTTATTCTTACCGCCGTTTGGACTGCCTCTTTATCACTCTTCTCATTTTCCAAATGACATACAAAAAACCCGGTCAATACCCAATGTTCTTGACCGCTTAAGCGATGTAGCATTTCTCTGGCCTCTTCGCCGTTCTGCGGTTTGCCTAAAATGGACCCCCCAATGTAAACAATGGTATCCGCAGCAATCACCCAGCGATTCGGATATTCACTCCCCACCTGCCCGGCTTTGGCTTCAGCCAATCGAATGACATGATCTTGAGGGGATTCCGTTCGAACGAAATCCTCTATCACCCTGCTTGGCACCACCTCGAAATCAAGGCCCACTTGTTTTAGCAATTCATATCGACGGGGAGACTTTGAGGCCAGGATGAGCCGGCGATCCATTTGTCAAAAACTAAATGAATCCGATAGGCTTGTCAAGTTTGAAATGGAAGAGCCCGTCTCTTTCAGGACATTCGTGAAATTTATTGAAGAGAACTTAGGCAAATTACGTTAAGCTGAGGATGGGGGTCATGGACCAAAAACAACCCGGTTTCTGCTCTTTTGCACAAGAACCGATTGGTTAATTAATTTTAGTAGTTTACTTTGTCTATCCCTTTCAGGCCAAGAATTCCCCTTGCTTCGTCGGGAGTGACCGGTTCAAGGCCAAACTCCTTGGCAATCCGAACCATTTTCGTCACCTGTTCAGCATTGCTTTTTGCCATCACACCTTTCTCCAAATAGAGGTTGTCTTCCAGCCCGACCCGGCAGTTTCCATCGATGAGTAATGATTGCGTGCATATTGGAAACTGGGCGCGACCTGCAACGCAAACCGAGAATATGAAATTACCGATCTGCTTGCGGGCATAGTCGACAAGGAACAACAGATTTTCCGGGCTGGGGGTGATTCCCCCAAGAACTCCCATGACGAATTGAATATAAACAGGTTGTTTTACGTAACCGGCCTGAATCGCGAAAGCAACGTTATTCACCATTCCCGCATCGTAAGCTTCAAACTCCGGCTTTGTCCCAGCCTCGTTGAATGCTGCGCAGTACTCTTTCATGGATTTAAATGTGTTGGGAAAAATGAAATCTTCGCTTGTCGCCAAGCGCTCTTTTTCCCATTCAAATTTCCATTCTTTATATCGGGAAAGCAATGGAAATAATGCAAAATTCATGGATCCAGCATTCAATGAAGCTAACTCTGGTTTATAGACCGTCACGGGCGCTACACGCTCCGCGACTGGCATCCTCCCGTCGCCACCGGTGGTAATGCAGATGACCATATTGCAGCGGCTCTTGATGCTTGTGATGATCTCTTTGAAAAGGTTGAGGTTAGAAGAGGGAGCACCTGTTTTGGGATCGCGGGCGTGAACGTGACAGACGGCCGCCCCGGCTTCGTAAGCCCGAACCGCTTCGTCGGCAATTTCTTTAGGTGTTATGGGAAGATGGGGTGACATGGTTGGCGTATGAATGCTTCCCGTAATCGCTGCAGTAATAATGACTTTATCCTTCATATTGTTTAGCTCCTTTCATTCTACTATCGGCACCTGTAGCAAGAATCTCCTATGCCTCTATTATTCTTGTTATTCCTGCCCCGTTTTTTGTAACGGGGCGGGAATGACGAAACGAACCTCTTATTTCTTCGGATCTAAAAAGTCAGGCTTGAGAAACTCGGGATTTGGATAAATATAAAATCCCTTCCCGCTTTTCACACCCAACTCACCTTTCTTTATCTTCTCCATCAATGCCTCAGGGGGCTTATCTTTCGGATCCTTCGAATCGTTGTAATAGACCATTTCGATGTTATAGACCGTATCCAAACCAACCGAATCCATCAGCGCGAAAGGTCCCATCTTCATTCCCGTGAAGACGCGCCAGGCCCGATCAATGTCACGGAAATCTACAAAATCATTGGCCCACATATAGAGACATTGTTTTTTAATCGCCCGCCAGACGCTGTTAAAACAAAAGCCGAGGATTTCCTTTTTTACCGTCAACGGAATACATCGCAGCGAGCGAATCCATGCTTCACCTGCTTCCATCACTTCGGGTAGGGTCTTCGTACCGGGCATAAGGTCCACCATGATCATGCCCTGCAGCGGATAATAAAAGTGAGTGTTGATACACCGCTCTGGTCTGCCGCTGCTTTGTTCCATTCTTGATACCGGGAGGGAAGAGCTATTCGATGCCAAGATTGCCTTAGCGGGCGCAGCCTCCCCCAATTGCTTGAAGACTTTGCGTTTTACTTCCAGGTCCTCCGTGATCGCCTCGACCACCAAATCCACCTCTTTAAGCGCATCGCCGAGATCAGTCGTAAAGTTTATGGCCACCTTACACTTCTCCCAATGTTCCCAAGGGATAAAAGGACTGATTCCTTTCGCCTTGAAATCCGTGGAAAGTTTCTTGTAGGTGTCGTCGAAGGCACCGGCGATGGTGTCATAAACGCTGACCTTATAACCCGCGTAAGCCGACAACATGGATATCTGCGTACCCAAGAGGCCGGTGCCGATCACAGCCACTTTCTTAATCTTCTGGGTCATAGATGTCTCCTTTCTGGTTTATCCGAGAGAAAGGGATCGAAGGCCGGGTGCCAGCCATCCCTTCCCGAATCTGTCTCTATTTACTTCTGATCACATACCGCCGGTACATCTGGGATTCCCAGTCTCCCTGAGTGGAACGGCCACTTTATCCATCGGGATCATTACAGCCGTCCCGGCGAAGGGGAACGGAAAAATCGTTGACTTGGCCTGAATTTCGCCAACGGGCCCTGGCATCATGATTTGATGGTCGCAGGCTCGCATAATCTGCTTCCCAACCAAACTATTATACTCCATCCCCTCCCAGGCCCTGATGACTGCTTCGGCATCAAAGGATTTGGCTTTCTTGATCGCCTCGAAGAGAAACATCGCGCCATTATAAGAATACCCAAGGTTCGCGCATGGATAAGGGTGGGTTGTATCTTTGAACTTTTTGTGCCATCGTTCCAGGAAAGCTTTGTTCTGCGAAGTATTGATCGTCGGCAGGTACGTGCTGTTCACAAAACTTCCTACCGCCGCCTGGCCAGTTTGGGGGAGCTGCACGTCGTCATCCAGGAAGTAAGTGGCGTAGCGAACCGGAAGCTTGATCCCCATCTGAGCCCCCTGCACAATCAGGTTTTGCACGTCTGCACCATAGTTTCCCGTGAAAACGATCTCTGCCCCGCTGGCCAGGATCTTGGAAATGTAAGGGCCAAAATCCTTGTTGCCGATAGGAGCATAATCTTCTCCCACAATTTTCACGCCCGGAATCTCCTTGGTGATCACCTTTTTGAAATCATCAGCCACGGCATGGCCAAAGGCATAATCCTGATTCATGAGGTAAAATTTTCGCCAGGGCTTGGTCTTGAAGAATTCTGTGTAAGCACGAGCCCGGTTACCAGTGGTGAAGCAGGTGCGGAAGGAATACTTACTGAAATTCTTGCCAGTAAGGAAGTCCGACTCGGCTCCAAGCATTGTATAGATCACTTTGTTCTTCTCCGCCACATCCATCAACGCCTGAGCCACAGCCGTGGAGGTAAGATGCATGATAAATTGGGCCTTATCTTCCATAATCGCCCTGATGGCTTTTCGCGCGGCCACGTCCGCTTTCATCTGGCTGTCTTCGGGTATCAGCTTAATCTGCTTCCCGAGAAGCCCCCCTGCCGCATTGGTCTCGTCAACGGCAAATTGTACTCCCCAGACCGTGCGGTCCCCAACGTCTTTCATAGTACCGGAGAGTGGATCCAGGATGACGATGTTCACCGTATCGGCAGCTAAAGCTTGACCGACGACAAAAATCATAACCAAGAAAATGAGACCCATCAAACCTTTCCATTTTAGCAACATCATTTTCTCCTCTCCTTTCGTTTTTATCCTGAGGGAATAGGTTGTTTGCACCCTTCCCTAAAAAGTGAATGATAAAAATTGCGCCTTTCTGCCCGTTCATTCAGCTTTACTCAACGAAACGGCCGTTATTATGAAAAGGCTTAATTTCACCTCCTTTCTTTGGTTCAGCTACTAAGGTCCATGTCTTACGGCTCAGACTTCCAAATACTTCTCGCGTATTTCATGCGCCCCGTTGAGTTCCTCGCATGTCCCTTGGAAAACGATCGTTCCTTTGGAAATGACATAGATCCTTCCAGCCAGACGCACGGCCACTCGCATGTTCTGCTCCACCAGAAGGATAGGGGTGCCGTGTTGGTGAATATCCCTGATGACCTCTTCCACCGTCTCCACGATCAGGGGAGCAAGGCCCTCGGTGGGCTCATCGATCAGGAGAACCTCGGGGTTTCCCATGATAGTCCTGGCAATGGTCAGCATTTGCTGTTCCCCACCCGATAAGTGACCTCCTTTTTGCTTGTCCCTGGCCTGCAAGGCCGGAAAGTATTTGTAGACCTTTTCAACTGTCCATCTGTCCCCGTTGCCTTCTTGACCCGGTTTAATGCCCATGAGCAGATTTTCTCGCACCGTCAAGGTCGGAAATATCCTTCGCTCCTCTGGAACGTATCCGACCCCCAGTTTGGCGATGGTATAGGGGGGCATTCCCACAATGTCTCGCCCCTTGAAAACCACTTGACCGGACCGAGGTTCAACCAGCCCGATGATAGATTTTAGAGTCGTACTCTTCCCGACCCCGTTTCGGCCCAGGAGACATACGATTTCCCCTCGGTCAACATTTAATGAGACCCCTTGTAGAATGTGACTCTCCTCATAATACGTATGAAGCTCTTTGAGCTCCAGTAACATCTGCTACTTCCTCTCCTCGCCCAGGTATGCGTCTTTCACCCTCTGGTCATTTCGAATTTCCCCGGGAAGCCCACAGGCTAAAACTTTGCCGTAATAGAGAACCGAAACGCGGTCGGCAATACTGAAGACCACTTCCATGTCATGTTCAACGATGATTAAAGTCTTTCCTTCCGTGACCCGCTGGATTAGCTTCACCGCTTCCCGAGTCTCCTCCGAGGACATACCGGCCGTAGGCTCATCCAGAAGGATGAGCTCTGGATTGGTGGCGATCGTCAGGCCAATCTCCAGGGCCCTCTGCTGACCGTAGGAGAGCTCACCCGCAATATTATCTTTTCGTTCCAGAAGGCCGATCTCGTGAAGCACCTTCTCCGTTTGTCTATTGATTTCATCCATCCCGGATAGTCTGGAAAACATGTTATAGCGAATCTTGTTTTTGGAGAGAATGGCATTTCGCACATTCTCGAAGACGGTCATCGTCCGGAAAATATTCGTAATCTGGAAGGAGCGAGCCATTCCCATACGGTTAAGTTTGAAAGGATTGACTCCGGTAACGGTCTCGTCTTTCAAAAATATTCTTCCTCTACTGGGACGATATTTTCCGGTGATCAGGTTAAAAAGCGTGCTCTTGCCTGCCCCGTTCGGGCCGATGATAGCATGACGCTCCCCCTCTTGAACCCCCAGATTAACATCAAACAGGACCTGCAGACCCTCAAAGTCCTTGTATATTCCCTGTAGTTCCAGGATGTTTTTTGTTTTTTCGACCCACTCCGCCATCTCCGATTCCCTTACGTTTTCTTCCTGGCGATTCCCAAAATGCCTTGGGGCGCAAAGAGGACGAGAATGACGACAACAATGCCAAAGATCAATTCCCAGCGGTCCGTGTATCGGCTTAGGTATTCGGAAAGATAAACATAAGTTCCAGACCCCAGTAATGGACCCCAGAAGTGTCCGACCCCTCCGATGAAGGCCATGAAGATTACATTGGTGGACATCACCAAATCGATGCTGCTCGTGCCAACGAATTCCTGAAACTGGGCGTACAGGGCTCCTGAGACACCTGCAAAAAATGCCAACATCGTTAAGAAGATGACCTTGGAGACTCCTACATTGAAACCGATAAATTTTGCCCGCTCTTCATTCGATTTGATACTCTTCACCACGCTTCCCAGCGGAGTCTTGGTAAAATACCAGCAGAGGAACATACAGGCGGCGACGATTGCCAGTGAAAGATAATAATAGTTCGCCGGGTCTCTCATGGAAATTCCTAACAGATCTGGCTTGGGGAACTTGCCAAGTCCATCATCCCCTCCTGTGACGGCACGCCATTTCCACACAATCGCCCAGATAAGCTGGTTGAAGGCCAGGGTAAGCAGGGCATAATAGGTTCCGCTCATTCTCACTAAAAAAGCGCTTAAAATAAACCCGATGAGCGCAGCCGCGAATCCTCCCAGAAGAATTCCGCTCATCAAGGAGAGACCCTTAACGTGTAACCAGCCTAAAACCGAGGCGTAGGCTCCCAGCCCGAAGTAAACGGCGTGGCCAAACGAGAACAAGCCCGCCTCATTCAACATCATCTTCCAAGTCATGGCAAGGAGGGCCACGATGACTATTTCCGTCACCATGCGCAACTGAAATCTGGGTAAAATGTGAGGGAAAAGAACGGCCAGGACCCCGACGGCAATTCCAACCCAATGGTAGAGGTTTCTATTCCTCATAAGAATCTCTCTACGCCTTTTCTCCAAAAAGTCCCGACGGTTTGATCACCAACACGACTGCCATCAAGAGAAAGCCAAAGACAATCGCGAAACGGGGCATGAAGAGGATTCCAAAAGACGATAGTTGCCCGATTAGGAACGAGGCCACTACCGCCCCCCAAAGGCTCCCCAACCCACCGGTAACGGTCACGATAAAACAGTCGGTCAGGAAGTCTAAACCCATGCCGGAGCTTATACCGAGAAAGGGTGCCGCAATGACCCCGGCTAAACCCGCCAGCCAGGAGCCGATGCCCATGACCAGCATGAAAACAAAAGGCGCGTTCGTGCCCAATGCCTCGGCCATATCCCGGTCAGAAACCATCGCCCGCACGGTGATCCCCAAACGCGTCTTCATCAGAATGAATGCCAGCAAAGCAAGAATAAAAAGTGAGAAGAAGAGAATGAACAGACGATAAGCAGGGTAGATGTTCCCCATGATTAGTAAAGAGCCCGAAAGGGCTGACGGAACGGGAACGGATAAATTCTCTGACCCCCAAATCCATATTATCGCTTCATTGAGCGCGAAAAGGATGCCGAAAGTGATGACAAACTCCTGCACGTGCCCGGCCGCATGAACCCGACGCAAAATAAAACGTTCCATCAGAATTCCCAAGAAAGCAACGATGATCGGGCAAATAATCAGCGCTAACCAGAAGTTGCCCATCACCTTGAACATCGTGTAGGACAAATAGGCTCCGAGCATATAGAAAGAAACGTGGGCAATGTTCAGAACACTCATCATGCCGAACACCAAGGTCAGACCCGAAGCCACGAGAAAAAGCAGTAGGCCATAGACCAAACCATGGATAAACTGAATCACAAAGGTTTCCATTCAGTTTTTCCTTTCAAGAAAAATCACCGAGTGACGAAGGGTATTTTTATCTGTAATCCAACACCAGCTCCCCGAGGGGGGACCTGTTGTTCTCTCCTGAACAAATGACCATGAAGGCTTTTACAGGTTTATTTCCAATGGGCTTTCCTGAGTGAGGGATACTGGCATCAAAATAAATACAATCCCCTTTCCTGAGGATCAGTTTTTGATCACCGTGTTTGAATTCCCAAGTCCCTTCCAGCAAAAAGAGTATCTCTTCTCCAGGATGGGAAAAAGTAATATTTTTTGCCGTCTTCTTATCCATATAGAGGATAAAGGGCTCCATCAGCTTCTCCTTGCGTTTGTAACCTAAAGCGTCATACGTATATCCAAACTGAGCGCCGACTCGATGAAATCGCCGACGTTCATTTTTTCGCACCAGAATGATTGGGAGGTTCTCGTCCTGGTCGCTGAAGAAATAAGTGATCTTGGTGTTCAGGGCCTTGGCAATGACGAAAAGGGTAGAGACGGGTGAGGAGACCTTTCCGTTCTCGATTTTGGAGAGAAGACTTTTAGAAAGATTCGTTCGCGAAGCCAGCTCTTGCAGGCTTATCCCTCGCTGCAAGCGGACAGAGTGTACTCTTTTACCGATATCCTGCTCAGGGGTCGCCGTCATCGTTCTCTCTGGTTTCTTAAGATTAAACTTTTTTTAATATTACGAAACTATAGGTGAAGGGGTTTTTATTGTCAAGGGAAACATTTGGATCTTATTCAACAACATCCCTTTGCTCCACAGGGCTATCAAGCTTTTGATGGAGGATTGGTTTTCCTTTGAAAACGATTGTGCCCTTTCAGAAGGGCGATCCGAAAATTCTCACACCACTCTCACTTCCCCTTTTTTAAATGATCCCTTGTTTTAAGAGAGTAGGGATCCTTTTCCGGCGATCGGGATCGACCATCCGTCCGACCTGAGTTGACTCTGAAGTTCAAATCTGATACTAAAATAAAGGGGACACAGAATGAGACGAAAGATCAAGGCAAAAAAAGAGCTTCGCAGAATCATCGCAGACCTCAAGACAAAGCGGAAACGCATTGTTTTTACCAATGGCTGTTTTGATCTTCTCCACATCGGCCACGTCCGCTATCTTGAAAAAGCCAAAACCCTCGGAGATGTCCTGGTGGTAGGGGTCAACAGCGACTCCTCCGTCCGAAAGCTGAAAGGCCGCAGAAGGCCAATCCTACCCGAACAAGAGAGAGCGGAAATTCTTTCAGGCCTCGGATGCGTAGACTACGTCGCTCTTTTTGATGAAATAGACCCGTTGAAACTCATCACTTCCCTCAAACCGGATGTATTGGTCAAGGGAGGGGATTGGACAAAAGAACAAACCGTGGGAAAGGAAGTGGTCGAAAGGTCAGGGGGAGAAGTGGTCATCCTTCCTTTTGTCAAAGGGGCTTCTACCTCAAACCTTATCGAAACCATCTTGAAAAAATATGAAAAAAGCGCTTGAAAGGGACCTCCTATCGCTTCCGGAAGCCCTCCCGTTGCTTCCTATCAGAGACATCGTCGTTTTTCCCTACATGGTCCTTCCTCTTTTTGTGAACCGGGAAAAATCGATCAAATCTCTTGAAGAAGCCCTCTCAAAAGACCGCCTGATCTTCCTGGTCGCTCAGAAAAAACCCTCCGAAGAAGACCCCTCTCCCAAGGATCTCTACCGGGTGGGCACGGTGGCCGTCGTCATGAAGATGCTCAAGCTGCCCGACGGAAGGGTCAAGATCCTTGTTCAGGGCCTCTCCAAGGCTTCCATCAAAGAGACCCTTCAGACGGCACCCTACCCTCTTGTGAAAGTGGAAAATATTAAAGACCCTTTCATCACCCAGATTACGCTCGAGACAGAAGCTCTGATGAGAAATGTCAGAGAACAATTGGAGAGGATTGTCTCCTACGGCAAATTCCTGTCCCCGGATATGATGTTCGTCCTCGAGAGCGTCGACGACCCAGGAAGGTTGGCCGATTTGGTCGCCTCCAACTTGGACCTCACTGTTGAAAAGGCCCAGGAGATCTTGGAAATCCTCGACCCCGTGGAAAGGCTGAAGACGCTGAACGAGCTCCTCGGAAAAGAGGTTCAGGTCCTCACCATGCAGGCCAAGATTCAGTCCCAGGCCAAAGAAGAGATCACCAAATCGCAAAGGGAATATTTTCTTCGAGAGCAGATGAGGGCCATTCGAAGCGAACTGGGAGAGGTGGATGAGCGCACGGACGAAATCAAGTCCCTCCAGCAGAAGATCAAGAAGGCCAAAATGCCCAGAGAGGTCGAAAAGGAGGCCCGGCGCGAGCTGGAGCGCTTGGAACAGATGCACCCCGATGCGGCAGAGGCCTCCATGGTTCGCACTTACCTTGATTGGCTCATCGATATGCCCTGGTCCAAAGCGACCACGGATAACCTCGACCTTCAGAAAGCCAAAAAAGTTTTGGAGAAAGACCACTACGATTTGGAAAAGGTAAAGGAGCGAATTCTGGAGTACCTGAGTGTCCATAAATTGAAAAAAAAGATGAAGGGGCCCATCCTCTGCTTTATCGGACCTCCCGGGGTCGGAAAAACCTCCCTGGGCAGATCGATCGCCAGGGCCCTGGGAAGAAAATTCGTCAGAATTTCGCTGGGAGGGATAAGAGATGAGGCTGAGATTCGCGGCCACCGACGGACCTACGTCGGCGCTCTGCCGGGCCGGATCATCCAGTCCATTAAACAGGCCGGAAGTAATAATCCGGTCTTCATGATGGATGAGGTGGATAAAATCGGAATCGACTTCCGGGGAGATCCCGCCTCTGCCCTCTTAGAGGTTCTCGACCCGGAACAGAACAATGCCTTTAGCGACCACTACCTCAATGTCCCCTTCGACCTTTCTCACGTGATGTTCATCACCACGGGGAATTTGACCGACCCCATTCCCTCTGCCCTCAAAGACCGGATGGAGGTGATTAACCTTCCCGGATACACCGACCTGGAGAAGCTGAAGATCGCGCAAACCTTTCTCCTGCCCCGCCAGATGGAAGAAAACGGGATCAATCCGAAGGTGCTTGAAATTTCTGGTAAGGCCATCCTTCAGGTCATCTCTCAGTATACTCAGGAGGCCGGCCTCCGCAACCTCGAGAGGGAACTGGCTTCCGTATGCAGAAAAGTCGCCAGGAAAGTAGCGGAAGGAAAGAAGGAGAAGACCAAAATAAGTACCAAGAACCTCCACCAACTCCTGGGACCTCCCCCTTACTTGCCAGATGAAGAACAAAAACGTAACGAAGTCGGTGTGGCCACAGGCCTGGCCTGGACGGAGACCGGCGGCGAAATTCTCCATGTGGAAGCCTCCACCACTCCGGGCAAAGGCTCGCTCATCCTCACCGGTCATCTCGGAGACGTGATGAAAGAATCCGCCCAGGCCGCCCTCACCTACGTCCGATCCAAAGGAAAGTCTTATCGGATCAGTCCCAATACCCTTAACAACAAAGAGATTCATATCCATGTCCCCGCAGGCGCCATCCCAAAGGATGGACCCTCTGCCGGCATTACCATGGCGGTCGCCATCTTCTCTGCTCTCACAGGCATCCCCGTGAAAAAGAATGTCGCGATGACGGGTGAGATCACGCTGAGAGGGAGCGTTCTCCCGGTCGGGGGGTTGAAGGAAAAAGCCCTTGCCGCCCTTCGATACAAAATCAAAGATGTCATCATACCCTATCTGAACAAGAAGGATCTCATCGATCTTCCCCTCTACGTCCGAAGGAAAATCAACTTCATACCGGTGAAACATATGGATGAAGTCTTGAAAGTCGCTTTGGCGAAAAGGAAAGGATAACCCATTTCGTCAGCTGGCTCCGAATGCCGCAAGCGGGGAATTCAATGAAGACGTACATGAACGACATCAAAGAAAATGACAGTGTGGAATCCCTCTTTCTGGTCAAGGAGAAGTCTTCCGGGATCACCAAGACGGGAAACACGTACTTAAAGTTGAAACTGGTGGACCGCTCCGGAGAGATCGAAGGCAGGATTTGGACATCGGTGGAAAACCTTGCCGAATCCTTTCAGAAGGACGACTTCGTCCAGGTGACGGGAAAGGCAGTCTCCTTTCAGGAGCATCTTCAATTAAACATCACCCATATCGATAGAAAAGGCGAAGACGAAATTCTTTTTTCAGATTTTTTCCCGATGACCGAAAAAAACATCGACGAGATGTTCCAAACCCTGGTGGAAGTCAGCCGACAGATAAAGAACCCGCACCTCAGCCAGCTCCTCCAACTCTTCTGGGAAGATGAATCCTTCGTGAAACTTTTTAAAATCGCGCCCGCGTCCAAATGGCTCCATCACAAT
This sequence comes from Syntrophaceae bacterium UBA1163, assembly GCA_002311635.1. Classification (GTDB taxonomy): domain Bacteria; phylum Desulfobacterota; class BSN033; order BSN033; family UBA1163; genus UBA1163. The sequence continues at coordinate 2,986 of DBZJ01000177.1, read as the reverse complement.
TATTTAGGCGGTCTCTTAGAGCATACTCTTTCCCTGGCGCACCTGGTATTGAAAAATGCCAGCCATTACAGCGGATTGAACCTCGACCTCTTGCTTACAGGTTCGATCCTCCACGATATCGGAAAGGTCGATGAACTCTCCTACCACCGATCCTTAGACTATTCAGATGAAGGCCGCCTTCTCGGCCACATCCTTCTTGGGATAGAAAGGGTGGAAGATAAAATCCGTCAACTCCCCGATTTCCCGAAGGACCTTTCCATGCTGTTGAGGCATTTCCTCCTCAGTCACCATGGTCAGTATATGTGGGGTTCACCCAAAAGACCGATGACGCTGGAAGCGGTGATGCTCCATTTCTTAGATGACATGGATGCAAAAATCACCGGAGTTCAACAATTCATAAAAAGAGAGGTTCCCGAGGGGTCCAGATGGAGTGCCTACCACCGCATCTTCGAGCAGAACTTTTATGTACCGCCCCTTTTAGGTCAGATGGAACTATCTGATAAAATTGGGGAAAATGAACCGGAAGAGGAAGGATAAAATTCTTCCAATTTCTTGACAAACCGGCCATCCGTAATTATCTTAAAGGGCGGAAATAAATATGCTTTTAAGCAGAAATGTCCGCCTCGTTAGCCTAAATTAAACAAGGAGAAGCTTCAGATGGATTTTTCCCTTTCCGAAAGGATGAAGCGGGTTTTGGAAACCATCATTGAAGATTACATTCTCACGGCAGAGCCCGTGGGTTCAAGGAAGATCTCCAAGCAATCGAACCTTAACCTGAGCCCTGCTACCATACGGAATATCATGTCGGATTTGGAAGAATTGGGCTTACTCTCTCAACCCTACACGTCAGCAGGGAGGGTGCCAACGGAGAGGGGTCTTCGGTTTTACGTCGACGCGATCATCGATGTCCACGAGCTCAGTGATCAGGAGCAACAGGAGATGCGATCCAAATACGTGGGGCATCTCAACGAGGGGCCGGACCTGTTCCGGGAGACCTCTCGAATCCTATCGTTGTCTTCTCATTATTTAGGAATTGTTTGGACGCCCCGAATGAACTCGGTCATACTTCAGCATATTGAGTTCGTGAAGTTGAGAAAATATCTGGTTCTGGCTATCTTGGTGAGCACCGCCGGTCTGGTTCACAACCGGATCATCGAAGTGGAGGAAGATTTTTCACAATCCGAATTGGACCATCTCTCAGATTACCTGAATGGCTTCCTGGCAGGTCTCACTCTCTTTCAGGTGAGGGAGAGACTGTTGGAGCAGATGAAGGTGGCAAAGAAGGCTTACGATCATCTCCTTGAACAGGCCCTCCTGCTGGGGGAAAAGGCTTTTTCTTCCATCGATGACTCGGATGTCTTCATCGAGGGCAAGACCAATATTCTGAGCGAGCCTGAATTCAGCAGTGTCTCAAGAATGACCGATCTCTTTCGGACGTTTGAGGAAAAGGCCATCATGGTGAAACTCCTGGAGAAGTTTGCGGCGCCGAAGGGGGTCCAAATTGCGATCGGATCTGAGAGCCAGGTTCAGGAGATGGAGACGTGCAGCGTCGTCACCTCCACCTATAGTTGTGGAGGCGACGTCCTGGGTGTTCTAGGGGTCATCGGACCTCGTCGAATGAACTATTCGAGAGTGATTCCCCTGGTCGGGTACACGGCCAAACTCCTCACGGAGATCCTGGAGACATAACACATCTCCTTCTCCAGCAGACCTTATCTTGTTTGTGAAAAGATGATTTCTTAAGGGAAAGGGGATTCTGGGCCAGGGCAGAAGCCGGGGTAGAAAGAATGGAGAAAAAGGAGACTAAGAAAAATCAAGACCCAAAGGGAGCGTCGAAGAAAGGCCAGGAAGCGTCCATCGAGACCATTGGCCAAGAGCTCCATTACCACATACAGGAAGAAAGGGAAGAGAAAGAAAAGGAGATCGAGGAACTGAAAAAGAAACTGGAGGAAAAGGAGAAAGAGCTCAAGGGACATCACGACCGTCTCCTCAGGCTTGCCGCTGATTTTGACAACTACAAGAAAAGGGCGGCCAAAGAAAAAGAGGATTGGACCAAATTTGCCAATGAAGATTTGATCAGGGCGATCCTTCCCTTTATCGATAATTTGGAGAGAGCAGTGAATCATGCTGAAAAGGTAGCGGACGCCGGGGTCTTAATCGAAGGGGTTCGATTGACCATCCAGCAGCTTCTCCAGGTCCTGAACCGATTTGGTCTTTCTTCTTTCGAATCTGTTGGAAAGCCCTTCGATCCGGCCGTGCACGAGGCGATGTTAGTCGTGGAAACAGACGAGCACGAGCCCAACCAAGTCGTAGAGCAATTCCAGAAGGGCTACCTTTTGAATGATCGCCTCTTGAGAGCGGCAACCGTTTCCGTGTCGAAACCTCCGCAGAAAGAGGCTCGGACGTCCGAATGATTTTGAATAAAACCCCGTTAGAAATTCCAACGGGGGGATTATTCTAAAATTTAACCAACCCCGCTGGGGTAAATTTTAAGGAGGGGAAATTAAAATGGCAAAGACAATAGGAATCGATTTAGGAACGACGAACTCCGTGGTGGCC
>DBZJ01000177.1:0-302 GCA_002311635.1 Syntrophaceae bacterium UBA1163 | reverse complement strand
ACCACCCCTTCCGTCGTCGCCTTTACAGATAAAGGGGAAAGGGTGGTCGGACAGATTGCGAAGCGGCAAGCGATTACCAACTCTGAGAATACCATCTTTTCGATCAAACGGTTGATGGGAAGAAAGTTCTCCGATCCCGAAGTTCAGAAAGATTTGAAGATCCTTCCCTATAAGATCGTCGAAGCAAAGAACGGGGACGCATGGGTCAGGGTGAGGGATAAGGAGTACAGCCCCCCTGAAATCTCCGCTTTTGTCCTTCAGAAGATGAAGGAGACAGCCGAGGCCTACCTCGGCGAGAAGGT
>DBZJ01000047.1:9834-27122 GCA_002311635.1 Syntrophaceae bacterium UBA1163 | reverse complement strand
GTGACCGTCCTTCGCCCACAACTCCGGTAATCTCTGCTGCACTTTCTCGATCTTGGACAGACCCTCCTCCAACCGCTCTTTGCTCCTGCGTAGGTTATATTGAACCCGACACATGACATCCTGTATGCCATAAATGGCTTCTTCAGCAGAAAATCCCTTGGTGCGCCCCATCGGAGCAAATATCACCTCCTTCAACCGCTTTACTTCCCCGTAGCTAATCTTAGGCGCTGATGCCTGAGAGGCAAAACGGGCGGCGGATGGAGCTGCTCTCAACGCAGATTGTACGGAATTCCCCAGGCCAATGCCTCTGATCAAAGCAGGGGGCGCAAATACCGCCCCTACACAACCTGAGCCCATGAGGCTGGTGTCCCCGGTGGCCCACAGGCCGGCAAGGCTGGTTTTCATCGCATGGTCTACTCGGATAGGCGAAAGCTCGGCATTGAGGGCCACTGAAACCTCGGCCCTTGCCGATAGAGGTGTCCCGTATTTAAGCTCCTTCGACAGTGTGTAGTCGTGAAACCTAATGAAACGGGGCCGGTTCCAGCGACGAATAGGCTCCCTCAGCTTCTTTGCCCCTGACAGGTCCCAATAGATCGGCCCCCTCCCTTCCTTTACCTCCTTTTCCATACCTAAAAGCAGATCCACGGTAATGTCAGGTCGTGGCTCGGGCCGATATCGCTGGGAGATGTTTTCTCCTAAGGCATTATAGAGAGCGGTATAGTCGAAGGCCGGCCCGTCATTGTCCCTCCGATGAACGTCGAAGAAATTACCAAACTCAGCGTTTCTTATCTCAGCCCCGGCACGATAAGCCGCGGCAATGCCATCACCGCAACCGGAGTGCCACATTCTCTTTACCTTGTAGTTGCAACTACCGTTCGCCAATATGGTGGCCTTCGCCTTGATGATATAGAAGCGGCCATCGATCAGATTGAAGCCGACCACCCCCTCAATCCGGTCATCCTGCTTCAGAAGCTCAACCACCTGGACTTTGTTTAGTATTTTTACTCCCGCTTTACGAGCCCTCGTCCGTAAAGGCATCATCATATCCAGATCTACACCAACGATCGACCATTTCGGCGTGAACCGAGGGTCAAAAAGTGGACATTTGACGGTGTCTAACCTTCCCTCTGCATTCATTGCCACCTTTGCTCCCCAAGCCGCAACCTGTTCAACGGTCTCATTAAATCGGCGGGCATACGAATATAACAACTCCTGATCGTTCAGATAGCATCCAAGGTTTCTGACATGATATTCAACAAACTCATCCACGTCGTCTTTCTCCCCCAATGCGATGAAGTACCCCCCTCCCTTCGACGCCTTTCCTGCCCACCCAACAGTCTGCTTGTCCACTAAAAGAACTTCCAGCTTCGATGATTCTTCTTTGGCTTTGATCGCCCCCGCAAGACCGCTAATACCACCCCCAACGATAAGCACATCCGTGGAGATTACCTCTCCCAGATCCTCTATTTTAGCCATCTTACAACTCCTTTCTTTCAGGACAACCCGTTATCGACAAGGTAAAGCGATGCGTTTGAACATCAATCACCATTGTATGTCCCCTTCATCAAAAGCATCGGCTGTGTCACTTAATATTGTATCTTCTCGGACAGAACCTTAGACGGCCCACATGCGACGGGATTCAAAAGTAGTTTTCTTTCACCAACGTTTCTTCAGCGTACGCAAATAAAGCTTAATGAACAGCTCTATGTCTTTTTCCGCTTCACGCCCGGATACATTTTGACTGTTTCAACTGCCTCTTCAAATACAAGTGCCATATCATGTGCCATGACTTCTCTTTGCCGCATCCGTGTCACAAAATTTTAATTGCTCTCCGTCGCCATCTGTTGCAGCTTCTTCCTGTCTATCTTGACCGAAGTGATCATCGGGAATTCCTTTTCTCCCCAGAAACTCCATTTTCGAGGTCGATTATACCTCGCGAATCCTCGTTGCAACCACCAGCTCTCCATGTCCGTCGCCGTCAACGGTTCTTTGTTGCGTATGTGGGCGAAAGGGACAGAACCAAACGTTTCGTGAGGCACTGGAACAACGACTGCATCCAGCACGGCAGGGTGTGTCTTCAGGTTCGTCTCCACTTCCACGGAATATACCTTTATCACACCGCTTTTGAACATGTAGTCCGATCTGCCCGAGAAGTAATAGTACCCGTTCTTGTCTGCGCTTAATAGGTCACCCGTTTTCCACCATCCGCCAGGAAAACTTTTCTCAGTTGCCTCTGGATCGTTCCAAATACCACTCGCAACGCCTGGACCTCTCACGTATAGCTCCCCGGGCTTGTCTGGCTCGGCGATCATCTCTCCGGTTTCCGTATCGCGAAGCTCTGCGATCATCCCCGGCACTGGCTTCCCGACCGTATCCAAATGCGTCCTCAAATAAGCATTCTGGGGGCCCGTCGTCATGCTGATCGCTTCCGTTGCCCCGAGGGAGCCCATGGATACCAGATTGGGGAACATTTCCTTAATCTTCGCAATGATGTCCTCAGTAACTGGCTCTCCCGAAACAAGTGCGGTACGCAACGAATCTAATCTTAATTTTCCGTGATGCTCTTGATAATCGCGATATAGCATTCTGACCAGGGTCGGTGAAAGAGAACCATGGGTTGGTTTCTCATCGTCGACGGCCTGAAGATAGGTGGCAGGCACAAATCGAAGACAACACTGTTTGGCGGCAGTACGTAGACAGCGACAAGTCGCATGAGCCCAACCGATGAAGCCGGGAGCCGTGGCATTGAGAACGATATCATCAAAGTATAAACCAAATTGGTATGCTGCGATCATATTCGTCCACGACCACTCTCTTTCCTTGTGCAACACTGGTTTCGGCCTGCCCGTCGTTCCGGAAGTATAGCAAACTAAGCAATCATCATCCTCCGTAATCTGTACGCCAGGTTCCTCCGCGGCTTTATATTGGTCGTATAACTCATCGATCGTGAGCTCTCCTGGAAAATCGCCTCGCTCCTTTAACGCGATATATTCCCGGACGCTGGGAATACCCATTTCCCGCACGCTCCTGACGATATCCACGCATTCACTGCTGTAGGCGAGGCTCTTTGCCCCGACATGATTGATCATCCAGGCGATAAACTCCAAACTTGCTCTTGCGTTTATGAGCACGGGTACGGCCCCCATCTTTCTGGCACCGAAGCTTAAGGCAATCACGTCAGTCGACGGCGTCAGCGATAACCAGCTGATCCTATCTCCTTTTTCAACCGACCCATCGTTCTTGTAACTGGCGCAGATTCTCCTGGAGTAATCATTCAACTCCCGGAAAGTCCACCGCTTCCCTCCAGGGTAATCCACGATGCCCATTTTGTTCCCGAAACATTTCTCCAGCCACAGCAATATTTCTTTAATCGTCTGAAACCCTTGCATGTTTGACTGCCTCCTTATGAACCCTATCCTGTGGCACCTCAAGAAATCAGAGCTTTCGAGCGGTCAGGTACGCTTCGTGTATGGCATCGAAAATCCTGCGTGGGCTCACACAATCTCCTATCGCATAAACCTCAAAGCCTTTTTCCTTTTCGAGTTTTTCTCTGAGACTGGTCAGGGGGATGAAACCCACGGCAAGCACGATGTTGTCTGCCATCATTTCCTGTCTTCTGCCGAACTTGTCAACGACGATTGCCCCTTTGTCAATCACACTCTCCAGCCGTTTACCCGTATGGATGGCAACCTTCTGCTTGGCCAATCTCTCGTGATACTCAAGTTGATCAAAGATCCCAACATTTGCCATGAACTCGTCGAGCATCTCGACGAAAATAACCTCTTTGCCCTGTTCAGCCAGCCACAGCCCTACTTCCGTCCCCACCATATTTCCGCCCACAACGAGTACTTTCTGACCGACAGGGGACTTCTTGCGGAGTACATCCATGGCGGTGACGACTATCGGCCTGTCAATACCAGGAACGTCGGGGATGAGCGGTGTTCCCCCGACAGCGACGATGACCGCGTCAACGTTTCCTTTTTTGAACGTATCTACCGTTGCCTCTTTCTGGATCACTTCAACCTTAAGTTTCTTCAACTGCGTCACATAGTAGTCTATCAGTCGTTTGAGGTCTGCCTTAAATTCGGGGGCTGAAGCATCGATCAATGCGCCACCTAAGCTCCGCTTCTCATAGAGGGTCACCTTATGGCCGCGCAGTGCGCAGACTCTGGCAGCCTCCATTCCGCCGGGCCCGCCGCCCACCACTGCCACATTCCTCTGTCGGTCCGCCGGAGTAATGGCAAGGGTATCCCCTTTATTCAAGGCCACATTCACTGTACATTGGGTAGGTCGATACCTCAGATTTGATCTATCCTGACAACCGTCATTACAACGGATGCAGGGTGTTATATCCTCGGGTCTTCCTTCTCTCGCCTTTTGTGGCCAGTATGGATCAGCAAAGAGAGGCCTCGCCAAAGCGATAAAATCGGCTTTACCACTTTCCAGGATTTCCTCCGCTAACTGGGGCGTCGTGATCGAGCCTGAGGCAATCACGGGAATGTGGACTACCCTCTTGACCGCCTCCACTTCACGAATATGGTGACCGGCCGGAACACTCATTGGGCTGGCGAGGTGGTTCCCTCGGATATGACTGCCACCGGATACATGGATGATATCGACACCGATACTTTCAAGCACCTTTGCGACTTCCACGGTGTCCTCAATCACGACGCCGTTTGGCTCATAATCGTTCCCGCTCAATCTCACTCCGATCGGGAAGTCCGGTCCCACCTTTTTCCGGATGGACCGAACGACTTCCACCAAAAATCTCATCCGGTTCTGCAAGGAACCCCCGTACATGTCGTTCCGCCTATTCGTCCCGGGTGAGAGAAAGTTCGTTACCAAGCCGCCGTGAGCCCCGTGTACTTCTACCATTTCAAAACCGGCAGTTTGTGCCCGCTGAGCCGCGTCACCAAACGCTTTCACGATGTCCTGGATCTCTTCAATGGTAAGCTCTTGCGGCACCGGTTCGTCTGCGAACGTCGCAAACGGACCCAACCCGCCCATCGACATCGGGATCCGTGAAGCAGACTTTGCGGGCGTAATACCCAGGAAGTTGTCTCTGCCGAAATGCGTGAGTTGCAGTGCCGCCCGGGCACCCTGATCACAGATTCCTTGCGCCAGGGCAGCAAGCCCAGGAATATGCTCGATGCTGGAGATACCAAGCTGACAAGGGGCCGCTTTACTTGCCTTATTGTCTATCGAGGCACTCTCGACAATTACCAAACCTGTCCCGCCACGCGCCACCTCTTCATAATACCTTATCATGCGGTCGGTAACGGAGCCGTCGATGTTACTCAAAGCGCCATACGTTGGAGCTTTGACCACCCGGTTCTTAATCTCCAATCGCCCGATCTTCCCACGCTCGAACAGCTTTGGAAACATTGCATCCATCCTATTTTCCTCCCTTTCTTCGAGTCGACCTTATTCAACAGCCTTCCAAGGATCATCCATCACTGCGACTATACATTCAGGTATCGTACCATCAGAAATTGGCACGCCGATCAACGTTTAGAATTACGCTTTCTTCACGTTCTCTAATCTGAGCACCAAAGTCGTTCCTTTTGCGATACCGCTGTCCGTTTTTTCCAAGTGAATTGTTACAAATCCCTCTTCCTCGTTCACCGAGGTCACCTTTCCTTCTGAGTCAGCCAAGTTATAACCCGGGGGTGAAGGCCAGTCCGATCGGTTTTTTATCCTGACGATATCCCCCACTTTAACCTCGCTCATTTTATCTCCTCCCTATGAGTCGCAAGTTTACCCGACACATTTCTGGCACCGGGTGATCACAGACTTTTGACTGCTTCTAATAGCGCTGCAAATCCTTATCAACGCTTTCTCTTGACAGGAGGCCTACCTTCGCCGTGCCCATCGTGTGTATAAACCCTCGTATACCCTCTAGCCAGCAAGCAAGAACGACCACATGCTCACCATCCTCCTGAACGTACTTCTTTATCACCCTGCCCCTGCCAAAAACAGTATCTCCCATGGGAACGCTGGTTCGATTCTGAAAATCCGTCATCTTCAAAAAACCATCGTCTCCCATCCAATTCGTTATCAAGCGACCCAAGGTGTGCTCCATCATCGTCCCGATCATAATCGCTTGCGGGTCGCCTAACAGCCGGGCCGTCTTATCCACCAGATGGCGTTCAATCGTCTTGTGCCAAACGCCCGTCTCAGGATCCAACACCGTTGCCTGCGGCGTCAGTTTACGCACTCGTCTCATGTCAAGAACGTTAATCCCGAGGCCTGCAATCTCAATCAACTGATCCCAGAAGGTGGTCGGGCCATTAACCACCGGCTGGAGTTCGTCATCTACGTTGACATCCTCCCACCAGCGTATCTGATCGCCACGTATAACCTCCTCGTCATGGACGCGCTCGATAAAATCCAACTCTTGCTGAGTGTATCGATACTCCTCCATTTTTAACATCGTCTCTATGAAACCCGGCTCTTTCCCTTTCTCTGCCGGAGGGATGATCATCGTCAAAATCCGATCACTTCTGGTGCACACAATTTCATCTTTCTGATTGAAATGTTTGAGCTCATGGGTGATCAGGAACATACGTGGTCCCTTCCCGTCTCTCCTTGTTTTATCTTCGCATGCGGATTGACCACACCAAACCCTGAACGAATCGCCCAGACGTATAGGCTTATAGAACTCCCAGTGGATTCCTGCAGCGACATGCGTGGCCGTGCCAACCGCCGGAGGGACGTTGGGCGGAATCCGTCCCATATGGGTAATACAATGCTCAAAATACGGGGGAGCGATGATCGCCCCCCATCTGGTTCTTCTGGCGTAATTCTCGTCACGCCATAAATGATTAGGGTCCTGAATGCCATTTGCCATATTTAGAATGAGGTCTCTCGTGGCCACCCGATGGAATACGGGATAGGTAATCTGTTCGGGAATCGGGTCATCTCCAAGCCACCCCACGTTCTGTTCGTCTAACTTCCACTGTTCTAACATCTTCAGTTCTTCCTCTGAGTAAACGCCACGAGTAGCCATTTCTACCGTACCTCCTTCAGTCGAAAGGCACACGGTGCCTTTGGAATAAGCGGGTAGCATCACGGATCAAAGGCGGGTGATATTCCGATATCCCTTTGATCCCGTTAACGATGCTGTCCTTACCCTCTGTAAAGTCGTCACTTAGGCCACGTAATCTTTAACCTAGTAATTGACTTTATCCCTCCCCTTCAAACCGAGCATTTTTCTGGCTTCGTCGGGAGTTGCTATTTCTCTTCCCAACTCCCGAGCGATTCTCACCACTTTGTCTACAAGCTCGGCATTGCTTTTCGCCAGAACCCCTCTCTCAATAAATATATTGTCCTCAAATCCTACTCTGGCGTGTCCCCCCATCATAATGCCCAAGGTCGCCAAATTAAATTCCGCCGGGTACCCCGCGCCAATGATTGACCATACGTAGTTGTCCGAGCCTAATAGCCTATCCGCGGTCTGCTTCATGTGGACTACTTCATCGACATTGGCCCCGATCCCGCCCAGAATCCCGGTGACGAACTGTAGCCAAACCGGGAAGTGGATGATCTTCGCTCTGACAAGGAAATGGAGGTTGTAGAGATGGCCAACGTCATACAACTCAAACTCGGGCTTGGTGCTATTATCCTTCATCATCTGCATCAGTTTCTCGATATCGCCAAATGTATTTCTAAAGATGAAGTCCTTGGTGCCCACAGCAAATTCCTTTTCCCACGAATATTTGTAGTCCTTATCCTGATAACGGTCGGCGATGGGGTGGATTGAGAAATTGATCGACCCCATGTTAAACGTTGCCAGCTCCGGCTTGAGGGCAGGGACCACCTGGGCTCTCTCTTCGGGGGTCATCGTTGCTGTTCCGCCAGTGGTGATACACACAATGACGTTGCTCCTGGCCTTAATCCCGGCCGCGATTTCCCTGTACACTGCCGGGTCCGTCGTCGGTCTGGCAGTCTTCGGGTCCCGCCCGTGAATATGCACGGAGGCAGCGCCCGCGTTCGCCGCTCGCACAGCGTCATCGATGATCTGCTGAGGGGTGAGAGGCAAATAAGGCGTTTGCGTCGGTAGGGTAATATTACCCGTCAAGGCAGCAGTGATAATGAGTTTTTCCACCTTTGTTCGCTCCGTTTCTTTTCTAAACTCTACAGCCCGTTCTCAATGGAGTCATTTTAAACTCAGCCACTGAACGCCCAGCGCTTTGGCCTTGCCAAGAAAAGAGCAAAGATAAATCCAATCGCGGCGGCTAAGGCGATCTGTGTGATGGCTGCATTGTAATTTCCAAATTTGGCAATGGCCAAGCCGCCCACAAGGCAGCCCAGGGCGCCTCCAAAGGCTCCTAAGGCCATCCAGAGTCCAACCATTTTACCCACAATATGGATTGGATAGAACCCGGAGATGATGACGACGAGGGCAGGGTATAGAAACGCCACTCCTGATCCTGCCAGTATCAGGCACACCACAAGAACCAGCTTATTCGTGTATACAACGGGCGAGAGGATTGCATAAGTGAAGAGGCCGGACAGAATAAAACCAATCAGCAGAATCGGCTTGGAATTTCCGCGAAAAAACTTGTCCTGAATTGCACCTCCGATCACCGGCCCAGCCATTCCAGCGACCATGACAGCCAGCATGAGCTTCCCGGACATCATCGGCCCGAAACCGACCCCTACTGGCTTATCAATCGCAAAATAGGTGGGAGTCAGGTTCCAAAAGGTTTGCAGGCACCATGTGCTGAAGAATGCTACAAGAACACCGATCCACGTGCTTGGCACAGACAGGGCCTGCTTGAAGGCGGTTCCCTCCGTGCTTGACGCCACACGGGACTGCGATTGAGCCTCGAAAGTGCGAGACGTATGCCTGCAGCCGAGCGCTAACGGCAACCCGAGCCAGCCGAGCAGGGACAGCCATGCCGCCGTGTGTTGCCAGTTCCTCGAGGCAAGAAACACTGCCGGGGCTGCCAAAACACCGACGGCTGAACCGAGTGAAACCGAGCCGCTCATCAGGCCGCTTGCCAGCCCTTTCTCCGGAAGCGGAAACCATACCGCGACGATCGGCGCCATCGTGCACAGGAGGAACCCAACGGAAAACCCTTGAATGATCCGGGCCCAGAGCACGGTCCTATAGGAAGTCCCAATCCATGGCATGGACGTCGCCGGGATGGACGCGCACAGGAGACCCAGAATGATTACAAACATGATGCCATACCGGTCGCAGAGGAATCCTCCCACAAGAAACGCAATGGAGGTGGTGAACAGGAATACAGCCATCAAATTTGTCGCCACCCCCATGTCCACTCTCAGGTCTTTTGCAATGTCGCCCAGCAATGGAGCGTAGGCGATGATGTCGATCTGCATCGCGGCCAAACCCAGGCATGCTGCAATCAGTACTACCCATCTAAAACGCGGGTATGAAATCGATTCGTTTATCATCGTCGATCACCTACGTCATGTGGCATACCTGATCCTTCCTGTATCCGCTCACGATTGTACTGATCGATGTGTGGTGCCGGAAGGTGATATCACCACAGGCTTTCGTTTACGTGTTTCCAAGAATCCTTCGCTTACTTATCTCCGTATATTTCCTCAGGCGTCCTCTTACGGTTTGAACTTGTATTTTTCTATAGGTACCGGCTCGGTAGAAACAACCATCTTCCCCGACTTCTCTCTGATGATCGTCCACTTGAGCCAATTCTTGTCGTCCCGATTCGGATAGTCCTCCCGGAAATGTGTCCCCCTGCTTTCTGTCCTCGTCAAAGCCGCCCTTAAGGTCATCTCACCGCATACGGCGATATTCCTCGCCTCATGACACTTACCCAGACCGTGACCGTCCTTCGCCCACAACTCCGGTAATCTCTGCTGCACTTTCTCGATCTTGGACAGACCCTCCTCCAACCGCTCTTTGCTCCTGCGTAGGTTATATTGAACCCGACACATGACATCCTGTATGCCATAAATGGTTTCTTCAGCAGAAAATCCCTTGGTGCGCCCCATCGGAGCAAATATCACCTCTTTCAACCGCTTTACTTCCCCTTCGCTAACCTTAGGCGCTGATGCCTGAGAGGCAAAACGGGCGGCGGATGAACCTCCCCACATCCCGGAACGTGTGGCCAAACCCAGACCAATGCCCCTGATCATAGCGGGGGGCGAATACACCGCTCCGACAATAGCCGAACCCATTTGGCTGGTGTCTCCGATGGCCCACAGACCGGCAAGGCTGGTTTTCATCTCATGGTCTACTCGAATAGGCGAAAGCTCGGCATTGAGGGCCACTGAAACCTCTACCCTTGCCGATGGAGGTGCTCCGTATTTAAGCTCCTTAGAAATCGTTCGTCCAAAAAAATTGTGGAAATTTGGCCGGGGCCAATCACTTAGAGGCTTAAAGAGATCGGGGACCGCGGATGGGTCGAAATAGATCGGTCCCCTGCCCTCCTTGACCTCTTTTTCCATCCCCAAGACAAGCTCCGAAGGAATATCGGATCGTGGCACGGGGATGTATCGCAGGGAGATGTTCTCGCCCAAGGCATTATAGAGAGCAGTATAGTCGAAGGCCGGCCCGTCATTATCCTTCCGGTGAACGTCGAAGAAATTACCGAATTCAGCGTTCCTTATCTCCGCCCCGGCACGATAAGCTGCACCGATACCATCACCGCAACCGGAGTGCCACATCCTCTTTGCCTTATAGTTGCAACTACCATTCGCCAATATGGTGGCCTTTGCCTTGATAATATAGAAGCGGCCATCGATCAGATTGAAGCCGACTGTTCCTACAATCCGGTCATCCTGCTTCAGAAGCTCAACCACCTGAATCTTGTTCAGCGTCTTCACTCCCGTTTTGCGGGCCCTCGCCCGTAACGGGAAAAGGACATCCAGATCGATGCCAGCAATCGACCACTTATACTTGAACCGAGGATCAAAAAGGGGACATTTCATGGTATTCAACTTTCCGTCCGCATTCTTTGGTACCCTTACTCCCCACGCCGAAAGCTGCTCAACCGCTGCGTACATTTGGGTCACCCACGAATATAATAGTTCCTGGTCGTTCAGATAATACCCAATGTTTCTGACATGATATTCAACAAAATCATCCGCGTCCTCCCCCTCCGTCAGCACCAACGTAAAGCCCCCTCCCTTGGGTGCCTTTCCCGACCAGCCAATGGTCTGCTTGTCAACCAAAAGGACTTCCACCTTCGATGATTCTTCCTTGGCTTTGACCGCCGCCACAAGGCCGCTAATACCACCCCCAACGATAAGCACATCTGTGGAGATCACCTCTCCCAAATCCTCTATTTTAGCCATATCGGAGCTCCTTTCTTTTCTCGCGCTTTTTTACATTGCGATAACGAACCTACCTTTGCCTTTGGAACAAGAAGCCTCGCTTTCCCCTTCGTCGTCGGAATTGCTAATAGGGTTCCACAAAGCGCGGTGTACCGGGCACAACCTCAATGCACTGAACAGGACAAGCGATCTCGCAGGCATAACACCAGACACAATCTTCTGGATAAGCAGCCACCGGTACCCCTTGTTTCTCATCCCAGCGAATCACGTCAACAAAACATGCGTCCACGCAGATCTTACATTTGTTACAAGCATCCAAGTCAATCTTTACCCTCTCCATGGGCCACCTCCATTTTCTTTTTTCTACGTACGATTGTTTGTCCCTTTCCGTGCTCTGTGCAAGGACACCTCACAGTTGTGAGCACCTTCATTCCAAACGACAATTGTAAATCAACACTTCCTTTCCGATACCCTATATAAGGCCTAAAAGCCTTTTGGCATTTCCAGCCATCAGATTGTCAACATCATTTTGATCAACAGGTATGTCCGCAGAGTACCTACTGCTAGCGAGGCCCTTGACCACTCTTACCCATTCCGCATCGGAAACAAAAAAGCTGTTGGCAGTACCTAATGTATCCGTTGCAAAAAGCACCCTTTTTCTCGCCGGAGACCGGAGGAGCAGTTTTAAGGTACGATAAAACCGATCAGGCTCAGTCCGAAAAAGTATTTGCCCGCCGGAGATATCAAGATACGTATTCGCTCTCCTCGTAACGATCGATATCGATTCTTTGATCCACGGATCTGCGATATGGGCAAGGATAATTTTGAGTTCTGGGAAATCAGCTGCCACCTCATCAATAAAAACAGGATTGCTGTAGTTCATTTTCATATGGCCAACGGGCCCGGTATGGAAGAGCACAGGAACACCTAACCCCATCGCTTTCGCATAGTACGGATAAAACTGTTTGTCATTAGGAAAGAACTCACAGGCCAAAGGATGCAGCTTGAGCCCTTTCATCCCCCATTCTTTTACAGACTTTTCGAAGACTTTCAGTCCCTCTTTGCCCCGGTGGGGATCAATTCCGGCAAAGGCAATCACCCTGTCCGAGTGGTCTTGCGCAAACTTTGCAAACCATCGATTGGCTTCGACATAATTCATGTCAGCCTGAAGGCCAGCGATATCGACATGAAAAACAACCGACTTGTCAATTCCCGCTTCACTTTTCGTTTGAAGATAGACGGCTCCCATTTGATCCAGATCCGCCGAGCCCAGCTCTTTTAACATCCCATCCCACGCCTCTCGCGTCGGCCCGACTCCAACAAAGTCTAAACCCTCCAAGATGCCTTCACTCCCTTTTAAAAAGCCTTCCCCCATGATTGACACGGTGAAAATGTGGGTATGAAAATCAATCACCATGACCTGCCTCCTTCTTTGAAGGCCTCAATTTTGTTGGGCATAGAACCCGTAAAAATTTGAATTATTTCCGGGCCGTCGCCATTTGCTGCAGCTTCTTTCGATCTATCTTGACCGGAGTGACCATGGGAAATTCTTCTTCTCCCCAGAATCTCCATTCCCTAGGCCGATTAAACCTTGCGAACCCTTGTTGCAGCCACCAACTGTCCATTTCCTTCGCCGTTAAGGGTTCCTTATTACGTATGTGGGCGAATGGGACGAAACCGAAGGTCTCGTCCGGGAATGGAACGACGACTGCATCCAGTACAGTCGGGTGTTTCTTAAGGTTCATCTCAACCTCGACGGAATACACTTTGATCCCTCCGCTTTTAAACATGTAATCGGATCTGCCCGAGTAGTAATAGTATCCGTCCTTGTCCATGAATACGAGGTCGCCCGTTTTCCACCATCCCCCGGGGAAGTTTTTCTCGGTCGTTTCCGGATCATTCCAAATACCGCATGTTAAACCCGGACCCTTCACGTATAGCTCTCCGGGTTTGTTAGGCTCGGTGAGGATTTCGCCAGTTTCGACATCACGAAGCTCCGCTAACATCCCCGGCACGGGTTTTCCGACAGTATCCCAATGCTCTTTCAAATAAGCGCTGTGAGGCCCCGTGGTCATACTGATGCCTTCCGTCGCCCCGATGGAACTCATCCGCACCAGCTTAGGAAACATTTCCTTGATCATCGCAATGACATCCTCCGTGACCGGCTCTCCTGAAACAAGCACATTGCGCAACGAATCGAGTCTGAATTTGTCGCTCTGCCCCCTGTAATCGCGATATAACATCCTGACGAGGGTCGGCGAAAGAATGCCGTGCGTTGGCCTCTCATCCGTTACGGCCTTCAGATAGGTGGCCGGCACAAATCTGATGCAACACTGTTTGGCGCCGGCGCGCAGAGAACCACACGTTGAATGGGCCCAACCCATGAAGCCAGGACCCATGCCATTCAGAAAAACATCGTCATAGTACAAACCAAATTGGTATGCGACGATCATACTTGTCCACAACCACTCTCCTTCCTTGTGCAAGACCGGTTTTGGCCTCCCCGTCGTTCCCGAAGTGTAGCAGATAAAACAATCATCATCCTCTGCAATCTCTACGTTAGGCTCCTCCGCTGACTTATACTGGTCATATATCTCATCGATCGCGATCTCACCCGGGAATCCAACTCGGTCCTCAAGTGCGATGTATTCTCGAACACTGGGAATGCCTATTTCCCGCACCTTCCTGAGGATATCCGCGCAATCACCGCTGTAGGCCAGGGTCTTTGCCCCGACATGATTGATCATCCAGGCGACGGACTCCAAACTCGCTCTTGCATTAATAATCACTGGTATGGCGCCCATCTTTCGGGCGCCGAAGCTCAGCGCAATGACGTCAGTCCTCGGCGTCAGCGACAGCCAGGTTATTCTATCTCCTCTCGCAACCGACCCATCGTTCTTGTAACTGGCGCAGATTCTTCTGGAGTAATCATTCAACTCTCGGAAAGTCCACCGCTTCCCTCCTGGGTAATCCACTATGGCCGCTTTGCTCCCGAAACATTTCTCCAACCACAGGAACATTTCCTTAATTGTCTGAAACCCTTGCATGTTTGATTTATCCCCCTTAACCCGTGATTGTTGTTCAAGTCACCTCATAAGGAAGTAAGGACCATCTGCTGCGTATGATTGCACACCGGAACTGTCCTCGGCGGCAAACTCACGGCTAAGCACCGGATCCTTTACGAGATCACCTTGTGCTCCCATTCTCCCATAGCCGCAGCAAAAGTTACTGGGAAGGATGAACACCCACAATCTTAATGCTTTGCCCACAACCTTAACCGCCTGCTCTTACCGAATCGCTTCGTGCAGGCATGGCCCTCCTTCAGAAGGTCACAAGACGAATTACTCACCCCTTTTACTCATAGCAGATGGCATAATATCGTTGTACTTAAAACCATGACCGTTTAACTTATAGTCCATAGTCGTCGTTTGGCCATATCCGAACTGAACATCGAGTCCAAAATTGTGCTCAATGCTGCTGGCTGTATCCCCGTCGGCGCACGGTCGTTTAGCGAACTCAAAACTCCAAAACTTCCAGGGGTTCCCTGCCCGATCCCAGACGGCTGCATGGTAAATCGTAGGATTTTCCTTGTCGATATAAATTCGTTTTCTGCTTTGAGGGTAGGTAGCGTTTTTTGGTATTATATCGATGACATAGACGTCCCTCACCTCCCAATTGTCGTCGTCAAAAAACAATACGCCCCCTGCCTGAGCCGTCTGCTTGCGCACAAGTCCTACGTTCAATTTGCTGTCTGCAACACCTAACAACTTTTGTTCCCTGATATATTTATAAGTGAAGTCTTGGATCCTGCCATCGAAGCCTTGAAAATCGTCGAGCGCTTGGTTCTGGCCTTGTATTGGAGTAGATCTTTGCCCCGCTTCCCCCCTTAAAACCCTTCTCAGAGTGGGCAGATACAAATAGGTATCGTCAGACTTTCTTGGGTCTAAGTACCTGTATATTAACATTTGAAAATTTCTAACATTCACCGGCACCGAATAACGTATCCATTCAGCATATTGTAAGCCGATAGGGTCCTTCATGTTCGGCTTGGGATCATCGTACATGCGATTGACAAACTCGACAATGATCTCATCTGAAATATTGAACGTTATTGGTTCTCCTTTCCTTTTTGAAAATGCTGTCATTGGACCAATCCAATCGTCCCTCATATACCTATAGGTGAAATTCCACATAAATTTGGTCGCGAAATCCTTGTCATCTGGCCTCACCCCTGGGAAAGGAAGACCCTCGTAATCGTATCCGCCTATGATAAATCCATCCTTATCTAAGGCGTACTTGCCACGGTTCTTTTCTGAGAAAGCCAAAAACCTCTTCGGCTGCGAAGCGGGCTTCGTCGGGACAATCTTCAATGAGATCGGCTTCCAGAATCCTCCCCAGCCGTTTTCAAACCCGGGGTATAATTCCTCGGGGATAAGATGTGCATATTTCTTATAGTTGCTCTTATCAATGATCTCCCCTGGTTTTGGTATTTCCTGGCCAAAAGAAAGCGAACTGAATAAAAAACAAGAAATTAAAGATGCAGTAAACAACGCTAAAATCGTCTTCATACTCTTTGTCATGTTATTATTCCTCCTTTTTTCTTGGTGTAGTACCACGGGCAAAGTCTGTCGTTCCTGAAAAATCCCCATCCGGGGCGACCATCCCGGCCAAGGGCCGTAGCCTTCCGCTGCCGGGGGTCAAGAATTACCAATCAAACTCGGTTGTAAAAACGACCATGTCCTTCGAATTTAATATACCCAAGCCTTTGTAATTATTCCCGAAAACACCGATATATCTTAGTTCGAATGAAAGCTTCTGGTTCCATAATGGGGGTGTATATTTCACGATCGGCATGAGTAATCCGCTATTGCCCCAAGGAAAATAGCCGGCTATCAATTGGGTGGAGATTTCGTTATAGAGCCAGGTTGTCGTTATACCCACGTTAAAGGATGGGTTCCATTTTACCCACTTTGTGTCGTAAATGGCATACTGCAGCTGCTTGTTGTTCGGCACCACTTCGCCAACGTGTTCAAAGGTAATGTCGAAGGAGGCATCTTTGTGCCATGAAAAATAGAAATAGCTGTTGAGATCATAAGCTACCATATATTTCATATAACTCCGGTCTACGACAGCATCGGGCACTCGTAGATCGAAGGTGTTGAAAGGCTTGTTTGGTACATAGATAAAGTCGGCCCTCAAAACACCCGGGATCGGGGAGGCTCCAGTTAGTTGCTTGTTCAAATAGGCACCAATGATGTCTATGTTGGGATAATCGAGGGCGTAATATCTGTACGGAAGATGTGTTTCAGGATTAATCTGTCCGGGTATAAGACCCTCTCTTTTGCTGACTGGATCATAGTTTTGCGTGTGGAAGTAAGAAACGCCAAAATTGTATCCCTCGATTGTGGTGTTGGTTCTAAACCCACCGCGTATACTTTCCAAGCCATTGGGAAGGTTTTGTTTAAACACCGGAATGTCAGTTGGAACCCAATGACTACCTGGAGCGAAGGGACTAAAAATCCAGTCTCTCGACAGAGGAGGTGGAGCGACCACACCAAAAGTAGAGAATGGCGGTCCCAAGGCAGCGTTTCCAACAGAATATGGTGGCGCAAACCGCCGTTCAATATTGATACCGAACCTCTCTCCAGTAAAACCGCCTATAGGGTCAGCAAACGTTGCGGACTGATTGACACGATATCTCTCACCTACTAGATTTGGATTAAAGATCACTTCTAAGCTGGAATTAATGTTCGGAATGTCGTGGATCGCCCTGATCATCCAAGAGGGTATGCGGGTATCCTCAAGGTTGGCAAAAGCAAGCGAATACCGGTCATCCTCGGGATGGACCACATCACCAACTCGGGTTGTAAGAGCTTCTCCCCATATCGCGATCTGCCTTCCGATTTTGATACTGTCTGCGCTTGTGGGCTTCCATGCAAAATAAACTTCTCTCCAAACATCGTTAATGTTTTTGTATTCGCTATACTCGTTGCCGCCTCCCTTGATCGGCATCTCAGCAA
>DBZJ01000047.1:0-9779 GCA_002311635.1 Syntrophaceae bacterium UBA1163 | reverse complement strand
TGATCGGCATCTCAGCAAGGAACTTGGACAGGCTTGTAGACGCATCATGCTCAACCGGATACGGTGGCTCGTATGCAAACTGAATGGCTGACCAGAACCTCAGCTGATCATTGATTTTGAAATCTGTATAACCCCTCAGCCAGGTTCTTTCCGTTGCCAGGTCGTTGCTGCTCTTGGAAAAAGGCTGAGGGTTTTCCAGAAACATTCCAGTGTTGTTACGGACCCAACCATAAAAAGTCAATTCGGTTTCTTCCCCCAAGTTCAGCGTCGGGAAGGCCGTGCTAGGCGACACCATCAAAAGACTTAGCAATCCAAGGCAAACAGCCGTAAAAAAGGATCTTTGCGCAATCTTCTTCATCATCCCCTCCTTGTCCTCTTTGAGTTGTCAAAGAAAGTTATATTCCTTCTCGTTATGTTACCCGTATATCCCCTAGATGTCACCCCCCAGCGACACGAGTGTACCCCCTGATAACTTCGCCTCACCACCTTTCCTTAAAATTTGTAACCCCTCCCAAAACCTTGACCTATTCAGGTATATATTCAACCTTTCACTTGCACGACTTATTATTTCACTACAATCGTTCCCTTATTCTTTCCACCCACCTTGAATTCCACATCGTAACTATAAGTACCTGGTTGTGTGAACACTAAGCTGACGGTTTCTCCGTATTTCAACCAGCCGGCGATATAGCACCCTTTCGGGACATCCATTTTAAAACCAACCGGAGTTTTCGTCGCGCGTATGCACTTTTCGCCTTCCTTAAAGGACAATAGGACATCCTGGTCCCGTGTCCAATTCATCCATACGGCACAATCCCCTTTTGTAATTGTTAGCATGTTAGGTTCGATGTTATCTCGACCGCGAATCGTGACAATCTTACACGACTCTGCCGCTCCGATGGTCCCCGGATTTCCAAGAAAAACAACCACAGTCGAAATGAAAACGACCCCGATGGCGATTAATAAAACTGTAATCTTGTTCATCATATATCCCCTCCTTTCATGTTTTTGGTTGCCTCCCTAAATCCATCAACGGTTTTTAGTTTCATAAACCTTTCGTAACGAACTTCGGCTTGATGATGTTAATCACCGCGGGAAGAACCAAAACGCCTACCACCATGTTCACCATCATCAGGATCCCGAGCAAAAGGCCCATCTCCGCCTGAAAACGAAGGGGCGAAAAGTACCAGAATACCACTCCGGCCGTCATCATGGTGGCCGTGAAAAAAACCGCCCTTCCTGCTGTCACCATCCCGCCTCTCACCGACTTTGCCAAATCTCTTTCGACCCGATACACCTCGATGATCCTGCTGACAATGTAGAGGCCGTAGTCCACCCCCATCCCTATCCCCAGCGAGACCACCGGGAACGTATTGATATTGAGCCCGATCCCTTTGAAGGCCATGTAGGTAAAGGCGAGAAAGTTGGCCAGGACCAGCGAAATGGTAAAGATCACGCCTGCCAGTATGGACCAGTAGGTGAGGGAACAGTGAATAAAGATAACCACCAAAATAAAAATCAGGATCGGATCGTTTCTGGAGGCAATGACCTCATTGGCCGCCGCCAAGATCCCTCCCAGCCCCCCGGCCGGTTTCGCTACTGCATTCTCCATGAGCTTCGGATTATCCTTGATGAAATTTTTGATCCGGCCGATCACCTCTTGCAGCAGAGATCCTTCGTGGTTTCTGAGATAGAGTCTTACGTTGCTCCCAAAATATTCAGGATTCATCCAAGGGTCCAACTCACCCGGTGCTGATCCCAGCTTAAAGAGCCATACCATCGTCTCGATCTCCTTCCCAGTCGGCGGTATATACTCCATCTTTGGGTCATTCCCGCGGGCTAACATGTTTATACTTTTAATCACGTCGGCAACGGACGTGGCAAATCCGACATTTGGGTCCTCCATCATATGATACTTTAATGCCTCCATTCCTCTGACGACGTCCGGAGCCAATACCGTCCCCTCTTTTTTCCCCTCGATGACCACCCACATCTGGTCCACCCCGGGAAAACGCTCATTGGTCTTCTTCACATCTGAGTTATATTCCGAGTTTTGCCAGAGAATCGGGTCCCCGGGATTTGCATCGCCGTATTTGAGACGAGTGGATGAAACCACAGCGACGATCAGGACGGCAACGGCTAAGCCGACCGTGATGTATCTGCCTTTCCCAAAGGTCCAGCTCGACATCCGTACAAGAATTTGCTTCAGGATCCGGTCGAAGGTGTTCTCTTTATACTCCATGGGTATCCATAGCTTCTTAAATGATGCAAACAGGGCGGGATTGAGAACCAAGCTCGAAAAAACAGCGGACAATGCCCAGAACGTGCCGATAAAAGCCAGGTTTCTCAACATCGGAATCGGAGTGATGGAGATGATCAAAAGCGCCCACGTATCCGCAACGATACCGATGAGCCCTGGAGGAAAAAGCGCCACCCCGGTGATTAATGCCGCTTGCTGGATGTCACCGTTGAGTCTCCGGTACTCCTCCACGAACCGCTCCGTCCACTGCACCCCGTGACTCATGGCCCGGGCGCTGAGCAAAAAGGGAATCACGATAATCAGTGGATCAAAATGGAATCCCATCAAGGCCGAGAACCCAAGGCCCCAAATGGAAGTGACAATCCCGTCGAGAAAGGGACGCCACCACAACCCACCCTGGTACATATATCCATACAGTAACGCCACGATAATGAAGGAGGTGATCAAGAAAATCAGCCCCATCTTTGGCAAGTAGTGATAGATCCACCCGTAGACGAGGGGCGTTCCGGTCAGATAGATCTTGTGGTTTGCATCCTCCTCCTTCTTCTTGATCTTCATGAATCCATCGAAAAGTTTATTAAAATCAATTTTCCCCTCGATGAAGTTTGCATCCAGACGAAGGGCCTTCTGGTCCCTTGAAACGAGGGTCCCGTTAATCGGGCTCGTAAATACTTTTTTCTTCAGATCCTCAAGCTCCTGCTGGTTTTTCGGCACCTCCGGCATGATCTGCTTTGTCGAAAAACCATAGGGCGTCTCCTTCGTATAACTGACCTTCGGGCTTGCGATGGAATAGATTGCAAAATGGTCAACCCCGGGTATCAGGTCGACATCGTATTGGATGCGGTGCATCTTGTTCAACGTCTCTAAGTTAAAAACATCTTTGTATTTCCCGCCCTCTCTTAATTCGACCACGAGCGTCGCTTGATAGGCGCCGCCAAAATATTTGGCATATTGCTTATGGATCTGGACGTAGGGATGGGTTGTCGGAAAAAGATCCAGGAACTGAGTAAACATTTCCATACGAAAAATCTGGGTTAAGAAAAACGCGGTCACAATGGCCATGATGACCAATACCGCCACTCTGAATCTGATGAAGAACCCAACCAGCTTTTCAAAAAACATCTCTTCTTACTCCCCCATCATTGGAATAAATGACCTTCATTCGAGAATGAACCTTTATCCGCCATACGAGCCAAAAGGAACCCAATTCTTTCCGTTCTCGCTGCTTACAAAAATTTTTCCTCCGTCACCCACAAGAAATCCGATCCCGGTCCTGGTAAAACCTACCCCTGAAAGCCAGGTATAATGATGCGGTAGGGGAAGAAGAGACCAATTTCTTCCACCGTCCTCCGTACGGATCACCGCACCCCTTAACCCGATCGCGATCGCCTCTGACGGCCCGTAGAATCGAACTTTTGTAAGCGTATCCTCTGTAGGGCTCTTGATCTCCTTCCAACTTCTTCCGCCATCGTCCGTAAAGACCATCTTTCCCGAGGTGCCCACGGCCACCCCACGGAGAGCATCCCTGAATCCTATCCCGAAAAGTTTCCCCTCTTTACCTCCTCGCTGCCTTCTCCAGGTATTGCCCCCGTCCGTGGTGTGAAGGATCGTTTCAAATTCGCCCGCAATCCAGCCCTCCGACGCATTGAGGAAGACCAGATCGTTCAGGGTCACATCTTCCTTAAAGGACAGCCTCTCCCAGTGAACTCCTCCGTCTGAGGTACGCAAGATGACGCCATTACTTCCTACGGCCCATCCCTCCCGTTCGTTAATAAACTGGACTTTTAGCAGTCTTTCATCCGGGACCGGCGTCTGCTGTTTTTCCCAACGTGCTCCTCCGTCCTTCGTATGCAGAATCGTTCCCGACTCGCCTACTGTCCACCCCTCAAGGTCGTTCACGAAGGAAACCCCTAAAAGGGCATCCGAGGTTCCCGCACTCTGTCGGGACCAGTGCTTACCACCATCGTTGGAGTGGAGAATAGCACCGTAATAGCCAACCACCCACACGCTTCCCCTGCCTGTCACCGAAACATCATAGAACTTATCTTGAAAATGAATTATTGGACTCCCCGCTTTGGAGTTAGCTGAAGAAGGGTTTCCAGTCTTGCCAGATTTCTCACATCCGCCATTCAAAAGGAACAAACACGCCAAGCTGATCAGAAACCACCATTTCCAACTCTTTGGCATTGGTCATCTCTCCCCATACGTAACACTTTCTTGTTTTGAGATTGGAGCTGAGTATCTCCTAATCTTCTAAGTGCTCTCCATCCCAGCGTATCAGGTGTTTCAGGAAGCGCTTCTTACATCCTTCCATGCTGTCTTGAGTCCATTCATAGAAGCCTCGACCGGTTTGAAAGCCAAGTTCCCCTTTCTCCACTTTCTGTTTCAGGACGGGTGAGGGCTCCGTGGACCTTTCAATATGCTTGAGAATATAATCATGAATCTGCAGAGTCAGGTCCAACCCCACCATATCCGCATTCTCCAGAGGTCCGAGCACGGGCAACCGAATACCGAAGCCTTTCTTGACGACCTCATCGACGGTCACAGGATCGGCAATACCCTGTTCCACAATGGAGATGGCTTCGCGCCAGAGCGCATGTTGGAGTCTGTTTCCAACAAAACCGGGTACGTCCTTCTTGACTTCAACAGGATGTTTCCTCACAGATCTCAATAGGTCTGTCGTAAGGCCTACGACCTTGGAAGACGTCTCTTTGCCCTTGACCACCTCAACCAATGGCACCAGGTAGGGTGGATTCCAGAAATGGGTCCCCACGATCCGGTCTCTTCTCGTGGCCCTGGCTCCGATTTCCGCGATGCTGATGACTGAAGTATTGGTGGCCAGAATGGTCTCTGACGGACAAAGGGCATCGAGTTTCTGAAAAAGTTCCTGTTTCAGGTCCAACTTTTCGAGCACCGCCTCGATGACAAACTGGGCATCCCGGACAGCTTCTTCCAAGTCCCGGGTGACTCTTATCCTCTTAATAGCAGGTTCGATATCCGCCGTGCTGCCGAGCCCGCTCTGGGCCATCAAGGTCAGGTTGATCCGAATGTTCTCAATGGCTTTTGCCAGGATCTCATCGCTCACATCAAGGAGAGAAACCCGATGGCCATGGATTGCAAAAATTTGTGCAATTCCATGGCCCATCATCCCGGCACCGATAACGGCAATACGTTCCGAATTTGGCATGAGCCTCCTCTATCCTGCCGTATAGCCCCCATCCACATCCATGATTGCACCGGTCATAAAGTCCGACGCCTTGGATGAAAGGAAAATGACCGTTCCAATAAAGTCTTCGGGCTCACCCAATCTTCCTAAAGGGATGCGCTTGAGAAAATTCATATAAAACGCATTATCGTCAAACATCCATTGAGTCAGAGCTGTCCTGAATACCGTAGGGGCAATGGCATTCACGTTGATCTTGTAAGGCCCCCATTCGCAACCCAGAGTCTTTGCCAACAGATGCACTGCACCCTTCGATGTGCTGTAGGCGGTATAGTTTGCCAAGCCAAGGTGTCCGCGGGCAGAACCAACGAGGATCACTTTACCCCCTCGCCCCTGGTTGATCATGACCCGACCCACCTCCTTGCAGAAGAGGTAGGTGCCCTTTACATTAACGCCCATGACCTCTTCCCAATCCTGAACAGGCTGGTCAGTGATCGGTTTGACCTTGTTGATCCCTGCGGCAGTCACCAGGATGTCTATGCCGCCGAAGGTATCCACTGTATTCTTGACCACACGTTTCACGTCTTCATGGTTGATAGGATCTCCTGCTGAAAATGCCGCTTGCCCGCCCGATTCACGAATTTCTTTGACGAGGAGCTCAAGTGCCGACGATGTTCGTGCGGTCGCCATCACTTTTGCTCCGGCTGCGGCAAGCCCTCTTGCAGCCGCCTTGCCAAAACCACCGGTTGCCCCAGTGATCAGGGCAACCCTTCCGTTCACGTCAAAAAGACCTTGCATATCTTGTTTGTTCATGAAACGCCCCCTCAATCAGGATAATTGATCACCACCAGCATACTGGCGGGCTTATTGGTTCGATTGATGATCTCTCTGCCCTCGTCGGGGCCGATGTAGATGGAGTCCCACGGCCGAAGTACGATTTCTTCTTTTTTGGTCTTGATGGTCACCTCCCCGTCGAGGACGAAATAAACCTTCTCCGTAGGAGTGGAGTCGAATTCGGCTCCACCTCCTGGCAAGAAATGGGAAAGTCCCATCCAGAACTTTTTCGATCCGCTCTCTTCTTTTCCATGGAGTCGCAGAGCGGTCATATTAAAATGTTTCGGGGCCTGGTACGGCTTGACATCCTTCAATTCTACTTTTTTCATCTCTCATTCCCTCCGGCGGCTATTTATATTTTTTGTTGTCTTCACCACTTTTCTCCGAACTCCGAACCGAATTCTTCCAAACGTTTCTATTGGTCTCCCTTGTCCACGATAGCCACGATCCTCACGATGGACCCGTCGCCTTTCGTCCAGCGGATCGGAAAGCCAGCAAAGGTACATCGCTTCCCAGTGACCTTATCCAAGTCACCGCCCACGTTCTCGTAGCCCATGATGTCGTTGCGCAGAAGAAGGTTATGACACGGCTCCCATTCGGGAAAGTCCTGCAGCACATCGCGGCCGGTCACTTTTTTGTACTCCGCGCACACGTCCGGCCTCAGCGGGCCGGATCCGTGAGGACCGATGGCAGTGGCCAGCGGGTGGTCCAGGGCCTGCTGGTCCACCCCAACACACTTCACTCCCTTTGCAACGAACCACTCTCCGGCCTCTCTGTAGAGGCCGGGGGAGTAGCAAAAATACTCGACGCTGTCAGAGTATTTGTGGTGCCAGCCGGTATTAACCATCACGATGTCATCCTTTTCAATCTTAGGACGAACCTTCTCCAAGTCTTCTGGCATAATCTTTTCCCACTTTTTCTTGGGAATCGAAACCGCAACCCCAGTGCCATAGTACTTTTCCAGCGGAATCTCATCGGTAAACATGCCGCCCTCAAATACATGGGCCGGTGAATCGGCATGCGTGGTGCAGTGCATGGTCGTTGTGATGATCTGAGAGAGCACACCGGATTTGGCATGGTAATGCATTCGCTCAATCTTCACGTCGGCAAAATACGGCCACAGCGGCACCTTGTCCCCAAACGGATGACTCAAATCATAAAGCTTCACTTTCCCCATATCGAATCCTCCTTTCTGGTCGGGCTTTTTTGACGCCTGTTTACTCCGGGGTGAAAATAACCATTAAACACTTCACTTCCTTCTTCCCCTGACAAACCCCGTAATGCGGGATGCTGCCGTCAAAGTAAATACAGTCTCCTTCCTCCACAATGTACTCTTTCTGTCCATGGAAAAATTTCATCGTCCCTTCAAGGACGAACATCATCTCTTCACCCTTATGCTGGAAAAGGGCGTTCTCCTTGGGCTTGCGCGGAACCGTCAAAAAATAAGGATCCATATGTTTGTTATGGAACCGGTGGGCCAGTGTCTCATACGCATACCCGAACACCGAACCGTCGCGCGCAATCACACGCCTGTCCGCCTTCTTAACCAAGCAGATGGGGCTGTTTTCCTCTGCCTCTCCGAAGATCTCCGAGATGCCGATATTCAACGCCTTTGCGATATTAATCAGCGTGGAAATAGGAGGGGCCTTTTCCGCATTCTCAATTTTGGATAGATAGCCCTTCGTATACCCCGTTTTTTCAGCCAGGTCTTGCAGAGTAAGTTCCTTGTTGGTTCGGTGCCTTTGAATCATTTTTCCGAGTTCGGCTTCTTCAATCATTTTTTTGCTTGACTGCGCACCCAGATTTTAATCGATCTTCATTGTTTCGTAACGGGAAACCTTTTATCACTGATTGGAAACCTTGT
Organism: Syntrophaceae bacterium UBA1163; assembly: GCA_002311635.1. Classification (GTDB taxonomy): domain Bacteria; phylum Desulfobacterota; class BSN033; order BSN033; family UBA1163; genus UBA1163. The sequence continues at coordinate 1,658 of DBZJ01000047.1, read as the reverse complement.
CAAGCCTTTTTTTAAAATTTTTTTGAATATTTTCTTTTTTAGTCAAAGAAGCTTGGGAATCAAGCGATTAGGTCATTCTTCGGTAGCGAATAAAGTGATCATTCAACGGCTGGTTGATTAGGTAAAATGTTAGATGGTTCTGTTTTGCCTTCCGATTTTAAATTTATACCGAGCGCTTCCGATCTGCCTTCTTGTTCGGATCCGGATGAGAAAGCACCTGTGGCAATTTGGCACGCCTAAGCAACGGCGCCATCATGATGAGGTGCCCGGCCTCACATAACGGAAGGGTTTGAAACGGAGTTCGCTGGCTGTTTGCATCGGAACGGGCGGAGGGATCTATTTTGACAAACGCGGACTTTCGGATTATCCATTTCGATAGACAACTCCGGATGGATCTACTCCGGAGTGAAAATAACCATTAAACACTTCACTTCCTTCTTCCCCTGACAAACCCCGTAATGCGGGATGCTGCCGTCAAAGTAAATGCAGTCTCCTTCTTCCACAATGTACTCTTTCTCTCCATGGAAAAATTTCATCGTCCCTTCAAGGACGAACATCATCTCTTCACCCTTATGCTGGAAAAGGGCATTCTCCTTGGTCTTGCGTGGAACCGTCAAAAAATAAGGATCCATATGTTTATTATGAAACCGGTGGGCCAGTGTCTCATACGCATACCCGAACACCGAACCATCGCGTGCAATCACACGCCTATCCGCCTTCTTCATCAGACAGATCGAACTGCTTTCCTCTGCTTCTCCGAAGATCTCCGAGATGCCGATATTCAGCGCCTTTGCGATATTAATCAGCGTGGAAACGGGAGGGGCCTTTTCGGAGTTCTCAATCCTGGACAGATAGCTCCTGGTGTACTTGGTCTTTTCGGCCAGGTCTTGTAAGGTCAGCCCCTTACTGATGCGATAATGCTGGATTCTTTTCCCGAGTTGTGTCTCGTCGACCATATCGAAATCCCTATAAACCAGTATACACATTTCTCGTAGACTTTTTCAAGTATTTCCTGCATTTTAGCAGCGACAATTCAAAGAACCCGAGGGTATCCGCGAGAGTGTGAGGTTACATTTCACGCAGATTCGTTCTTTCCTCACTGAAGAACTCTGAGATCGGTAAATACGATGTTGGTCGGTTGTCCTTTTCCGTTTCGTGTGTACACAACATAACTTTCTAATGCATACGATCCAGGTTTTGTTGGAGTGAGCTTTATCTTGATTGCTCCTGGTGGCCCATAATTTACATCCGTCACTTTAAAACAGTGCGGTCCGTCGCCTCCCCAGTAGAAGCAGGCGCTTCGGATCTCTGGTTCGCCATCCGCCTCAAAATTAATTATCGCCTCAAACGGTACGTTTCTCCTGATCTCCAACCTCTCTGCAGTGGTTATGCTCAACAATCTTAGCTCGCCTGAAGCAAGAGGTTGGGGGGGTACTGTGACACAGGAAGAAATGAACACCATGAATCCAGCCATGAGAGCGGTTACGAATATGGATCTCATCATCATCATCAAAGACCATTCTTGGGGCGCTACGTTCGATTTTGAAACTCTGAACGTTAGACTCCGAACCCAAAACTCGATTTGCCTTCTATCTGCCGATGATATACCCTTTGGGGTCAACCTCGTTCCGCAATATCTCTAACTCTTCCTTAGTGGG
>DBZJ01000049.1 GCA_002311635.1 Syntrophaceae bacterium UBA1163 | reverse complement strand
CTCGACTCTTCGATTCCTGAATATGGTTGCCAGTAATGACTTGTAGTCAACTAGGAGACGTCCCGGGGGACGTACTTAAGTTTGTTAAGTAAGTGCGGTTTGCTTTCCGACCAGACTCCCGCCCAGATACTCCTTCCTGGAAATTTCGCTTCCCAAATCTTCCCCAAAGAGGTATATTACAAGCGCAAATGGCATGAGTAGCGTACTGCGTTGTGGCAGCGGGCGACCAAATAATTATAGACTACGCGAGATTGTTTGAACGGCATGTAGAATAAAGCCCGCAAGAGGTGGGAACGCCATGTACCTTGACCTAATCGTCCAGATCGCCTCTATCGTCGTGTGGTTGGGAGCTGAAGCTTACCTAATCGTAAGGGACAGTGCACACGGAAAAGGAAAGACCGAGATAGATCGAAGAACAAGGAACTATAATACGATCGCAACTGTGGTGGCGTTAACGCTCGCACCGTTGGTTAGCTGGGTCGCGGTCCTTCGTTTCGATACTTCCGGAACGTCAGCGATATCCTGGATCGGGGTCGCGGTGATGCTTCTCGGACTCTTCCTGCGTCACTGGTCGATCTTCGTTTTAGGAAGGTACTTTCGGACGACAATAGAACTAGAAAAGGGCCAGAGAGTAGTTCAGACGGGGCCGTACAGGTACGTGAGGCATCCTTCGTACGCCGGGATTGTCCTCTTTTTTATTGGGTATGGCCTTTTTTCCAAGAACTGGGTTTCCTTGATAGTTGCAGCGATCCTTCCAGCCGCCTCCCTGGTTTACCGGATTCAGATTGAGGAAAAGGCCTTGGTGGAAGGACTCGGGGCGGAATACACAGCGTATCAAAAGAAGACGAAGAAACTGATCCCGGGAATCTGGTAATCAACGAAGGGGTCAGACCGCAACATTCAACAATGTGAGCGGGCAAGGGGAAGCAATTAAGTTTGTTAAGCAAGTGCACTTTGCTTTCCGACCAAACTCCCGCCCAAATACTTCTTCCTGAAAATGTCGCTTCCCATAAGATGGTAGACCTATCCAAAGTTCGTCCCTTTCTCAATTGACGATTTCAATGAAACATTCTATAGATTAGGGAAGGGCAAATAGTGACTTAAATTGAGATTTAATCATCAGCTTTCAGATTTTAATCACAATAGTGCTATTGAATACCAAGAAGTTTGCTGGGTAATCCTGAAATGAACGAATGCTTTAAGTGAGAAGGAAGGGATTATAAAAAGATGAAGACGCCGGAAATTATTGTTTCGGGCAAAAGTAACGGGGAAGGTATAGTTCTCCGTTACCGAACTGCCAGAGGGACTGATATCTTTGGCTTAGCCGTGCCGAATATCTATTCAAATACAGAATGGGACTTAGGGCCCACTTGGTGCTATTTGATTGCTGGTCGTGAAACCAGCCTGATCGATACAGGCAGGTTCGGAAATTATGCTGTTTTGGAATCGATGCTAAGGTCAACGGGTAAGGTGTTTTCAGATATTGACCGGATTATATTGACGCATAGCCATGAGGACCATGATGGAAATCTCGCCGAAATATTGCCTTCAATAAAGGGTGAAATATGGGCTCACTCAATCTACCGGCAGATGATTTCTTACCATCCTGACATAAAAGATGGTGCCAGGCACCCCGAGCTACCCGGTTCCTGCCGTCATTGCATCATGCCGGAAAAGTTCCGTAGTAGTACTTGTGTGCAGTATCATCAAAGAAGAAGTCTGGTGGATATCGATTTTGCTATTGATAGCGACCAAAGGCGACCGGGTGACAGCCTCAGTTTTATGTTTACTCCAGGGCATTCTCCGGATGCCATTTGCGTTGTTTTCGAAGGTGAAGTCATATTTACCGGAGATACATTGCTGCCTGGCATTACTCCTCACCCCACTTTATCAGGTGCTTTTGAAGCGAATCGTCGAATCTTACCGGACAGCTATAGCTACGAAAACACGGTCTATGGTTTGATAAATTATATTAAGTCTCTAGACAAGTTGGCTGGTCTAACTCCTCAACCGACGGCAATATTTCCTGGCCACCGTTTGTTTTACAACGACGGATTCAACCTAATTCATAGTCTGTATGGCAGAGCCGGAGAAATTATCCGGTTTCACATCGACCGTTGCCGCGATATCTTGAGGATTATAGACGCTAAGCCAGCAGGGTTGGATGGCATCGCATTCCAACATTTTCCCGCCTCATCGCTGGTGGGTGCCGGGAAATCAATGGCAAGGGATGAAGTCATGGCTCATGTTGAGGTTATGGAAAAGTGTGGTGACGTCTGTTGGATTGGTGAAAACCGAGATATAGTACAATCTACGGGATCAAACAATTTTCTTAACGTTATCGGAGCATACCTACAAGACAAGGGGAAGTAGTTAAGTTTGTTAAAGTAATTGCGGTTTGCTTTCCGACCAAACTCCCCCCCGAATATTCCTTCCTGAAATCAAGTTTCCGACAGCTTCGTTTAAAATACGAGATTTCATATCGAAATCAATAACGATGGAAAAACTTTTCCGGCACTTTTAATCGCTCCTGTAGCGGATAGACAGCTCTATGATGCTGGCCGGGATCGGAGACAGATTTTAGGAACCACAGGAGTATCCAAAACCATAATCTACATGATTTAGATCAGGGATATGATAAGTCGGAAATTGTAATCATATGTAACTATTAATGAGCTTTTACCGTAATTTTTCCAGAAAAATACAGCCATTTTTCTATAAAGTACAGTGTTCACCTTATTCACATAGTTTTTGTAACATGTAATTATCGTTCTCAATGATCTTTAATAATCGAGATTGGAGGTGATGGATCAGCTAAAGCTCTGTGATTTACCGTTTCAATTTATTCTAACAAGGGAGTCACGTTTAAAAATCCAAGAGGAGGAGGAACTTATGAAAAAGAGAGGCTGTTTTTTTATCGGTATGTGTCTTGCTGTTCTTGTTTGTTTCGGCCCTGCTTGGGCAGAAGAAGTGGCTAATAGTGAAAGTCAGAAAGATTACCTAG
>DBZJ01000160.1 GCA_002311635.1 Syntrophaceae bacterium UBA1163 | reverse complement strand
AAGGGGGATTTAGGGGGATTTTGCCAAGGTTGTCACTTTAAATCCCCCCTCGCCCCCCTTTAACTAAAGGGGGAAGTTATCTTCCACCCTGATGTCTGCCTGCTGCCTAAGGCGTTTCTGCGGACAATCATGGTGAACAGCCGCTTTTTACCCGTTGCAATACCTGCTCTTAAAATCACCGAAAGGATTTGTATCAAAATTTAATAGAAAAAAAAAGGGGGGTATGATAAAAAGAGGACAATACGCTTCGAGGAGCTGACTATGAAAAAAAAGAAAAAGATCGGATTTATCGGAACGGGCAACATGGCCGAGGCCTTAATCGCTGGTTTGCTCAAGGCGAAGTTTATCGCCCCCGAGCAGATCATGGCGTTCGATTCGGATGCGCGGAGACTCCGGTTCATTCAAAAAAAGTACGGGGTCAAGAAGGCTTCTGACAACAACCACGTCTCTTCTCAATGCAACCCTCTCGTTTTTTGCGTCAAACCGCAGTCGATGAAAGAGGTCGTCGAAGAGATAGCGGATTCTTTGGATCCTTCCAAGCTCCTCATCTCGATCGCCGCCGGAGTTCCTCTCTATACGATCGAAACTTACGCTCGCAAGCAGCTTCGGTTGATCAGGGCCATGCCCAATATCAACGTCCTTGTCCAGGAAGGTGCCTGTGCCATCGCCCCGGGAAACCTTGCCACCGAGGCAGACCTCAAATTGGCCAAGGCCATCTTCGATTGCGTCGGAAGATCGATTGTCATCCACGAGCCTCTGATGGATGCGGTCACGGGTTTAAGCGGAAGCGGCCCCGCTTATATCTTTTTGATCATCGAAGCTTTAACCGATGCGGGCGTCCATTTGGGCATGACCCGGCCTCAGGCCCTGACGCTCGTCGCTCAGACGGTGACCGGCTCCGTGAAGCTCCTTTCGGATACGGGAGAACATCCCGCCCTGCTCCGTGAAAAGGTGACTTCTCCCGGTGGAACCACGGCGGCCGGACTGTATAAGCTTGAGGAGGGAGGACTGCGGAAGATCCTGATCGATGCGGTGCTCGCGGCGACCCAGAGGTCCAAGGAGTTAGGAGATAAGCTGAAACAGTAAAGGAAGAGAGTGTCGTCATCTGTGAGTGAGGCTGGGAAGGCGGTAAGCGAGACTGGGCGGATGAAACGAATAGAATCTCGACAAACCAGTCGGGTTGTGTTAGGGAACATCAGGAGCGGCAGGGCGTCATGTTCCGATATGTTGTCATAGAGGGTCCGATTGGCGTCGGGAAAACAAGTCTGGCGAAGCTCTTGGCAAAGGAGTTCAATGCCAGATGTATTTTAGAAAAGGCGGAGGATAACCCTTTTCTCTCTGATTTCTACGAGGATCGCAAAAAATATGCCTTCCAAACCCAGATCTTCTTTTTGTTGAATCGCTTTCAACAGCAGAGGGAAATCGCCCAACTCGACCTGTTCAACCAAATCACTTTTTGTGATTACCTCTTTGACAAAGACCGGCTATTCGCCTCCATCAATCTGGATGACCATGAAATCGCCCTTTACGAACAGGTCTTCCACCTCCTCAACGGACAGATCTCTTCCCCGGACCTGGTCATCTTCTTGCAGGCGACACCCGAAGCATTGCTCCATCGGATCAAGTCGAGAAACGTCTCTTATGAGAAGGCGATTCAGTTGGATTATCTTAAGACCTTGACCGAAGCTTATAATTACTATTTCTTCCACTATGATCAAAGTCCCCTTTTAGTCGTCGATACCAGTGAGATTGATTTCGTAAACCGGAAAGAAGATCTCGACCAGTTGCTTCGGGAGATCAAACAGATGAAGAAGGGGACGTGGTATTTCATCCCCATGAGGTCTAAATAATCTACTCCGGTCTGAAAGAAAATGGAAATTATCGGAACGGTCCAAGAGATGAAAGGATTTTCTTCCCAGGTCAGACGAGCAGGGAAGACGATCGCCTTCGTTCCCACGATGGGGTATTTCCATGAGGGGCACCTCGACCTGATGCGGGAGGGCCGAAGGCGGGGGGACGTTCTCGTCATCAGCCTTTTTGTCAATCCAACCCAATTCGGCCCGAAGGAAGATTTCAAAAGTTACCCAAGAGATTTTGAAAGAGACAAAAAGATGGCAGAGGGAGTCGGGGTTGACATCCTTTTCGCTCCTGAGACAAGCGACATGTATCCCCCAGATCATCAAACCATCGTTCGGGTGGAGAAGGTGACGCAGAACCTTTGTGGAAGGTCGAGGCCGACGCACTTCCAAGGGGTCACGACAGTGGTCCTAATGCTCTTCGAAATTGTCATGCCCGATGTGGCGATCTTCGGGGAGAAAGATTATCAGCAGCTGGCTACGATTCAACAAATGGTCAAAGACCTGCATATGAGCGTAGAGGTGTTGGGGATGCCCACGGTCCGGGAGGCGGACGGTTTGGCCATGAGTTCGAGAAACACATACCTTCTTCCCGACGAGAGGAAAGCCGCGCTGTCTTTGTATCGTTCGTTGCAAAGGGCAAAAGAGCTTCTTCAAAAGGGGGAGCGAAAGACGGACTGGATCCTCCGTGAAATGAACGGAATCCTTCGATCCGAATCCTTGGTCAGGATTGATTACATTCAAATCTGCGATGCCCACACGCTAAAGGATGTCGACGGGATCGAAGGAGATGTGGTCGTTGCTTTAGCCGCTTATCTGGGAAAGACCAGGTTGATTGACAATCTTGTCTACCGAAAGCCAACCTAACTTGGCCTGAGCCCGACAGGTTTTAGGGTCACAAATTCCAAATATCAAAATTCCTGCCTACGGCCCCCGTCCCGAATCATTGAAAAAAACCCGGCAAACGATCAGTTCTCCGTAGGTTTTTCTACAGTTTCTGGAGGCGCCTCTTTCGCAGCTCTTTTCTCCGGCTTTTTCTTTTCATTTTCTTTTGTTCTGCCCGCAGGCGACTCCAAAAGTCCTTTGGCGCGAAGTTTCCTCTTTTCCTTTTTCCGCTTTCTTCTCCTCGCCATTTCACGCTCTTTTTCTCGTCTTGGCATAAGACCTCCTTTTCAAATTCGGATTTTGGAATGCGGAGTGCGGATTCAACAGAATAAGAGATTTCTTAATTCGAATTCCGCAATCTGCCATCCGCAATTCACTATGAACGTTGGGGCAAACCGCATAGACGGCCGATTTCTTGTAACGCGCGATGAGTCAGGGGAAGGGCGTCGGAATCCTTCTCTGCAAACAGAGGAGAGCCGATGCATACTTCCACTCGCCTTCTCCATCCCGACCTCTCTCCGTATCGAATGCCAACGGGGATAAAGGGGATGGAATATCCGAGTTCCGACTGGAATCTTAAGATCATCTGAAGGAGCCGACTTTTCCCTGATCCCACTCCGTTTCGAACGTAAGTACCTTCCGGAAAGATCACGATCTTCTCGCCCGCCTTCAATAAGGAGACAAGGGCCTTAAAGGAATCTAAGGTTCGAATGGACTGTTCTCGATCCACAGGGAGGCCCCCCAAAAAGGAAAGGTAGTTTCGAATCAACGGGTATTTGAAGAGCTCCTTCTTGGCCACAAAGTAAAGCAGTGGCTTGAAGGCAAGGCTGACGATCGGAATATCCGTCCAGTATTGATGTTTAGGAAGAATGATCATCGGTCCGTGATCAGGAAGCGTCGTTTTCCGCTCGGTCTCGATTCGGTAAAAAATGGAAAAGACCAACTGAGCCACCTTTTTCGTTGTGATGTAGACTAAAGGATTCCTTTTCATTGCCACAAACCAATGTCAAATTTCACTTTTTCCCCACTCCCCTTAATCCCTCTATATTCCCCCCTTGGACTAAGGAAAGATGTGAAAAAATCGTTCCCAAGTGCAAAGGACGGGCAGGGATGTCGGAAAAGTTTTACAGCGGTACCTCTTTACGCTGACTACTGACGATGAAAAACCTTAACCCATGGTGAATACTTACAGGCTTTTGTTAGCTTTACCTCTCGAATGATCGCATTTGTAAAACTTTGGAGATATTCCTGCCCGTCCCCGTCCCCGAATTTTTCACAGCTTCAGGGGGATGAAGGGGGATTTAAAGGTTAATACGAATCCAAAAGATCCTCTTTGGGGACCTCTGGAACCACTTCTAACTTCGTCCACGCCTCCTTCGCCCGTCTGGCAGCGTTCATCCCTGCCTTCAAGGCGTCGCGGTTCAATTTCTCTGTACCCTTGGGCACCCGCGCCAACACCGCAGACTCAACGGCTCTTGCAGAGACGATGGGAGTTAATTGGGCGAGGGCTCCCAGGGCAATGATGTTTGCCACGACCTCCCTGTTGAACTTCTCCCTGGCAATACGCGTGAACGGAACCTGAAAGGCCTTTGCAGTGGGAACCTGGGTGACGAAGGTAGAATCCACAATGAGCAGGCCATCCGGCTTGAGATCAGGGTAAAACTCATCGCAGGATTTTTGGCTCATCGCCAAGAGGAGATCGAGGTGCATCGCTTTCGGATAATCGATCTCTTCGTCGCTAACGATGACCTCTGATTTGCTGGATCCGCCTCTGGCTTCCGGCCCATAGCTCTGAGTCTGCGCCACATACTTTCCGTCATAGATTCCAATCGCCTCCGCCAAAATGATCCCCATCAGAATCAACCCCTGACCTCCGGAACCGCTCAAGCGGACCTCATACCGATACGACATGTGATTCACACCATTTCAGATTGGATTTATCTCATATTTCAATTTGCAATGTGCAATTTGAAATTTGCAATTAACGCGTTGCGGTTGCTTTAGCTCTTTCCCGAATCATCTCGTACTCCTCCTGGTAAACCGGAAGCTCCTTATCCACCAACACTCCGATCACGATCTTATCCTGCAACGCCTCGGGTGCCATGCCGGCGGCTTTCTCCACAGCGACGGCATGATCTCGTTGCCACTCCATCATTTCGACAGCGTTCCCCAGACGGTTTTGCCTTCCGTACTGGGTATGGCAGTGAGCGATCACTTCCACCACGGAAAAACCCGGTTTCAAAATCGCTTTCTCGATCAAGCCATCCAGGAGTTTCGCCTGATACACGGTTCCCCTGCCCACAAAGACCGCTCCAGCTGTGACGGCTAACTCTGAGATCTTGAAGGCTTGTTCAATATTGGAATAGGCCGTGGTTGAGGATCTCATCCCGTAAGGGGTGGTGGGGGAGTATTGCCCGCCGGTCATTCCGTAGATACTGTTGTTGAGGATGATGGAGGTCACATCGATATTCCTTCGTGCCGCATGGATGAAATGATTTCCACCGATCGCCACCGCATCGCCATCGCCCATGATCACAATCACCTTCAGGCTGGGTTTGGCCAGTTTCACTCCCGTCGCGAACGTCAGCGCTCGGCCATGCGTGGTATGCAGCGTATTGAAATCCACGTAGACAGGAAGTCTCCCTGAACATCCAATGCCTGAAACCAGAACGATCTCATCCTTCTCAAAACCGGTTCTGTCGATCGCCCGGATGAGGGCGCCTAATAGGATTCCGATCCCGCAGCCCGGACACCAGACATGTGGAAACTTCTTGTCATGTCTGAGATATTTGTAGATGAGCTTGGTGGCCTCTCCCATCAGGCGACCTCCGTGATTCGGTTCAAGATCTCCTCCGGCGTGATAATCGTTCCATCTACTTTGTTCAGGGTGAAGACTTTTGCGACCCCCGGGTTGACCCGTTTGACCTCGCGCGAGATCTGACCCATATTCATCTCAGGGACAAGCAGGATTCTCGATTTTTGCAGGACTTTCTCCACGGCAGATCTCGCGAAGGGCCAGATCGTCACCAGTTTAAGAAGCCCCACTTTAATCCCTCTTTCCCTTGCCTCAATCATGGCCCTCCTGGCGGAACGGGCCACACACCCGTAGGCGACAATCGTGATCTCTGCGTCCTCTGTTTGAAAAAATTCAGCCATCTGAATCTCTGAAAAATGCTGGCTGATCTTCCGGTGAAGCCTGGCGATAAAGGGGCCGATCTCGTCGGGTCTCGACGTGGGAAAACCTCTCACGTCATGCGTAAGACCTGTGACGTGATACCGATAACCCTCCCCAAAATTGGCCATGGCAGGGACGCCGCGGGGTGTATCTTCGTAAGGCATGTACCATTCGGGCGGGACTGTGGGTTTGACCCGATTGAAAACCTCTACGTCATCTTCGTCCGGAAGAACCATTTTCTCTCGCATATGAGCGACAACCTCATCCATCAGAAGGACAACGGGTGTCCGAAATTTTTCGGAGAGGTTAAAGGCTTTGACGGTCATCTCATAACATTCCCGAACCGTTGAGGCAGAAAGGGCAATGGCGGGATGATCTCCATGGGTTCCCCATCTCGCCTGCATCACGTCACTTTGAGAAGGGAAGGTCGGGAGTCCCGTGCTCGGCCCTCCCCGCATGACGTTGACGATGACACAAGGTACTTCTGCCATGATGGCAAAGCCCAGGTTCTCCTGCATCAGAGAAAATCCCGGGCCGCTGGTAGCAGTCATGGACTTGACCCCTGCGAGAGAGGCGCCGATCACCGCACCAAGGCTCGCGATCTCATCCTCCATCTGGATGAAGGTCCCATCCAATCGAGGAAGTTTAATCGATAAGATTTCAGAGATTTCACTGGCAGGAGTAATCGGATAGCCCGCAAAGAAGCGACAACCAGCGACGAGGGCTCCCTCTACCACCGCTTCATTGCCTTGGAGCAACAATTCTTTCTGGTGAGACTTCTTCTTCCTTTGGCTTTGGCTCTTCCTCTCCACTTTTTACTTCAATCCTCTTTCCCTTGGTTTTCGTTTCCACAGTAATGGCAAAATCCGGACACCGAATCTCGCACCATCCGCAGTTAATGCATTTCTCAATATCCTTCACATAAGGATGACCTGTTTCGTCTTTTGCCAAAGCACCGGTTGGGCAAAAAGCGACACAAATCCCGCACGCTTTGCACCAGGCCTTGTAGATATCTATTTCGGGTGTTTCCTTCTTTTTCCTTGTCCCTGCCATAACCAAAACTTCCCTTTTTCCCAGCTGACTTCCCCCTCTCCTCCGATGGGGGAGAGGGAAAGGCTAAGGGAGCGAATAGCAATTTATAAATTGTGTTTCAATTAATGATAATTTAAAAACAGAAATGTTGTCAAAGCTTTTCGATGATCGCGGAGGCGAACTGAGAGCATTTAAGCTTCTTCGCACTTTTCATCTGACGGGCCAGATCATACGTGACGGTTTTCCTTGCAATGGTCTTCTCCAGAGCTTTCTTGATCCTCCTCCCCGCTTCTTTCCAGCCAAGATAGTCGAACATCATCGCCCCGGAGAGAATGAGAGACCCGGGATTGACCATATCCTTATTGGCATACTTGGGCGCTGTTCCATGGGTGGCCTCGAAAACAGCGGCTTGATCTCCGATGTTTGCTCCCGGCGCCATGCCCAAGCCTCCCACTTGCGCAGCCAAGGCATCGGACATGTAATCTCCGTTAAGGTTGGGCATGGCAAGCACATCATAGTCTTCAGGCCTTAAGAGGATCTGTTGAAACATGGCATCGGCAATCCGATCTTTGAGAATGATCTTCCCGGAAGGAACTCTTTTTATTCGCTCTTTCTCCATTTCGCTTTCCAATAAAATACGATCACCGAATTCTTCCCTGGCCACCTCATATCCCCAGTCACGAAACGCTCCCTCGGTGAACTTCATGATATTTCCTTTGTGAACCAACGTGACGCTCTTTCTGCCATGAGCGAACGCATATTGGATCGCCATCCGAACCAGGCGTTTTGTTCCAAAACGGCTGATGGGCTTGATTCCGATTCCTGAATCTTCCCGAATCTTTATACCCATCTCTTTCTCAAGAAACATCCGCAGTCGCAATGCTTCTTCTGATCCCTCTTTCCACTCGATCCCTGCGTAAACATCCTCTGTGTTCTCCCGAAAGACAACCATGTCCACTTTTTCTGGGCGCTTTAATGGGCTCGGTGTGCCCGGAAGATACTTCACGGGTCGAATGCACGCATAGAGATCGAGTCGTTGTCGGAGTAATACATTGATGCTCCGAATCCCCCCGCCTACAGGGGTTGTCAAAGGGCCTTTGATGCCAATTTTGTGTTCCCGAATCGTCTCAATCGTCTCTTCCGGAGCCCAGTCCTTCTTCAGTTGAAATGCCTTCTCTCCCGCATAGACTTCGAGCCAATGCAACTTTCTTTTGGCTCCGTAGCATTTCTTTACGGCGGCATCAAAAACTCTTACGGATGCTTTCCAGATATCCGGGCCCACTCCGTCTCCCTCGATATACGGAATGATCGGTTCATCAGGAACATTGAGCTTTCCGTCTTGCCCGTACTGAATTTTTTCTCCATCCATATTTTCTCGCCTCACGGTCTGCGTCACCTCAAAGAATATAGGTGATTTTTTGGGTTTAAATCGGCAGTGAGAGGTTGTTGCAGGCCTTCCTACAAACAAGAAATACTACTTCAGAGAGGAAAACCTTCTTTTTTCAGAATCTTTCGAACGGTCTGTCTGACTTTAGTAGCAATACCAACGGCTCGGAGAGCTTCCCTCTTGGTAACCTTTTCATCTTCACCAGGATAGCGGGCTGTGATAGCAAAAGGGGTAAGTTCCTCAGCCTCATAGATCTTCCTCGGCCAGCTGGAATTCTCCTCACATAATTCCAATAACCTGGATATATTGTGGGTATAAGGAAAGTCAATACGATGATATACCAGATAAGCTTTCAAATATTTTTCAGTACATTGCTGTGCATGATAGGCAATAAGGCGATAGGGGCAACCACTTAATAGAGTCAAAGCATGACGGGCTAATCGTAGATCTTCATCCCCGTAAATCATCCACTGTTTTGCTTTACGGAAAATCTCTGTATTATAGGGATTCATAAATTACCTTGCCCTCTTGCCAGGCAGGACGGGCAACCGTACCAGGAATATAGCGATCTCGATCAAACTCCTCTGGGGTAAGAACGATAATATCTCTTGCAAACCCAAGACCCCGCAGGGCTCGGTCCATAGCTACCATTAAATCTCGCCGATTCCCTTTAATGGGGCAGATAACTAACAGATCGACATCGCTATGCTTGTCCGCCATACCTTTTGCTTGGGAGCCGAAGAGGATAATTTTCTTTGGCTGAAAGTTGTCGGCTAATCGCCGTGCTGCCTTTTTAAGCGTTTCCTCAGTGATCAATGAAATCCTCTCCTCTGTTTACCTCGATATTCTAAAGAAAAAATAAGAATAAAGCAAAATATTTAGACTCTGGGAGAAAATATTCATAGGCCGTATTTCTTAAAGACCAAGGTGGTGCAGTTGCCGCCAAAGGCGAAGGAGTTGGAAAGGACGATCTTCACCTTTGCTTCGCGGGATTTTCCCGGGACATAATCGAGATCGCAATCCTCATCCCCCTCCTGGTGGTTGAGGGTAGGAGGAATAAATTGATGAATGATCGAAAGAATCGAGGCAATCGCTTCGATGGCTCCCGCAGAGCCGAGGCAATGGCCCACAGATGATTTAATGGAGCTGACTGGAATCGAGTAAGCCCTTTCACCAAAAACATTTTTGATAGAAAGTGTTTCGGCTTTATCGTTGAGCGGTGTGCCGGTTCCGTGGGCATTGATATAATCGACTTCGGTCAAGGGTATGCCACTCTCTTCGATGGCCTCCTTCATAATGCGGGCGCCTCCCATTCCAGTGGGTTCAGGGGCCGTTATGTGATAAGCTTCGCCTCCGATTCCGTATCCCAAAAATTCGGCATAAATCCTTGCGCCTCTTTTTATGGCTTCATCCAAATCCTCCAAAATGAGGATGCCCGCTCCTTCGCCCAAAGACATGCCGGCTCTCTTTCGGTCGAAGGGCTTGCAGGGAGAAGGGTCAGTGGCCTTCAAAGAATTGAACCCGCCAAATGTGAGCTCGCTCAGTGCGTCACTCCCTCCGCAGAGAACGGCTTTGGATTTCCCAGCTCGGATAAGGTCCGCTCCATAACCAATGGCCGTGGCCGATGAACTGCATGCGGTAGTGATGGTGAATTTCGGCCCTGAAAACCCAAATCTTTCTGCGACACGATCAGTGGTATAGCTTGGTATAAAAGGCCAGATGAGAGAAGGTCTGGACCTTCCTTTGACAAGGGTTTCCCGATGATAGATCTCTGCTTCAAACATTCCTCCGGCACCTGCTCCAAGACAAACCCCCACTTCTTGAGAAGGATAAAAGTCAATCCCGGAATTCTTCACTGCCTCCTCCGAAGCGATGAGGCCAAATTGGTCTGTTCGGGAAAGCTTCTTCAGTTCTTTCTTGTTAAAGAATGCCTCTGACCGATGATCTCTGATCTCCGCTCCGATTTTACATGGATATTTGGAGGTATCAAGAAGAGCGATTGGTCCGATGCCCGTTTTTCCCTCCTTTAAAGAGCGACAAAATTCCTCTACATTCTTTCCGGTCGAGCAGAAGACACCCAACCCTGTGATAGCCACTCGTCTCGTATTCATTTCCAATTGCCTAAAAAACCAGAGCTTTATTCCCCTCTCCCCTGGTGGGAGAGGGCGGGGTGAGGGGGACACCCTCCTGACGAACAGTTACTTATATCACTTTCAAATGGATACTCGCAAGACAAGATCTTCCCTTTATTTACAAACAATTATGATTGATCGGGTACCCGAACTATGATATGGTAAGCGCAAAGATTGGCGATAAACGCGTATTCCGTATATTAATTGTTGGGCGTGAAGGAAAGAAAATGAGATTCACAAACTGGACGAATGCAGAGATCGAGAGATGGTTGTTGCTGCGTGCGGTCGAATGGAGTGCTTTTCCTGCTTTTGTCTCTCAGCCATTGGTGCCCATTATGTTCCTCTTATTCTCGTGGTACTGGGTCATAGCCACCGTTATCGCACTCAATATTCTATGGAGTACGATTAGGTATTCTTATGTCAATGTTACTGTTGCCACGGTGGCCTGCCATTTTGTGGTTTTGGCCAAGTGGCCGTTCGCAATCGGAAGTGGTATTTATCTCTTTATCCATCATCAGTTTGTTCCAGCTCTTATTACCCTGGTTTGGCCATTACTTGCTGGGTGCATCACCATTCCCGGAAAAATCGGAGTTATCGAACTTGCCTTCGCCAAGAAGATTGGATATGTTCCTGATGACGCAGAGTTGTAGTTGTCTAGGACAAAAGCATTGCCCAACAAAGCAATCCGGCGGACGTCTTCCAGCCGCGGCTGATTTTATCGTTAGAACCATGATTATTTGATGGACAGAAAGGAAAACTGAAGGATAACTATGACAGCGATTACAACCATTTTGTCTGTTTTCCTATCAATGGCTATGGTTGCGATGGCAAATTCCGTTGCGGCTGTGCTGAGGAATAATGCTGAAACGCACCAGTTGCTCTTTGTTGCATTTTTCATTTTGTTGCGCCTGAAGCTTTATCTCGATGATCTTGACTATTGCAACTCTGCCGAGAGGAGATCTTACAAATTTAAATTGGAATTCTCAGCAGGCATGCTCTTTTGGTTCTTATGGATTTCGGCCGCTGCAATCCTTCCGGTCCATTATATGCTTGCATGCATTCTGCTATCATGTGCCATCCTGTTCGCTACACTTATCCTTTTCATTTTTAATCATCCAAAGAAACGGTCTTTAACCCTATTCAACATTTTATATATTGTTCTCCTGATATGCTCCGCCCTTCTCAGCAGTTCATACGAGGCATTGAGCGCTATAGCGATCTTTGGAGCATCTCTTTTAGTCTTTTGGGATATTAGAAAAAATACATCCTTTGATATCTTTCAAAAGCCATAAATGTTCTAACAAGGCTTTTGCAACGGAGCGCAAAAAGCCGAACCTGCTGAAAAGCAACGTTCGGTCTAGAAAAGAACTGGCTGTTGTATGGCATGAGGTGAATATGGATGCTTGGTTGACAATCCTGATTTCATTCTTGACCTCGGCGGGCGTGACGTCTGGAATAATGAAGCTAATCAGTTCCCGTGTTGAGCATAAGCACCAGAAGGCTATCGAAGCCTACAAGCACGAACTTAATGCTATTAACGAACAACAGAAATTCAACTACCAAAGATGGATCACAGATTTTGGCCTATTCACACAGAAGAAACACGAAGCATACGCAGAGCTTTACAGACTTGTCCTGGTAGCTGATGGAAGCCTCGAAGGCCTTTACGGGTTCCGACAAGTCCCCTCATTTGACGAGTATACAAAGGAGGACATGAAGAAGCATCTTCTTAACCTGAATATTGTCGAAGGCTTTATACCTCAACTACTGGAGGGATGGGAAACGTCCCGCGAAGAATGCATCAGGAAGATCCGTGAGTATCAAACCATGATTGAGTTCCAAAAGGCAGATAGAGCGAGAACCGATGCGAGTAACTACTATTTGCTCAACAGTGTCTATTTGTCCGAGACTGTGGAGAAGATCACTACCGAAATCTTGACTCTCCTTGGGCACCAATATGTTTTCGATTATCAAAGCCGTGTAGAACATTACTCAGATGAAACAGGTCGAGCAGAGCGAAAGCAAATCAAAGAAAAGAAGCCAGTTCTCATCAAGGAACTCAAGGCCACAATTAGGAAGGAAATGTCGGTAGGCTACTACAGCGAGAATCCAGGAATTGCTCCATCTGACGCAGGTACGAAGGGATGACCGAACAAGTCAATGCAGCCGACTCGTTACACTCGCGGCTGATTTTGTCGTTGTGCATAAAAATATGAATGAAAAAATTAGGAAAATTGATGCAGCTCAACGACAACTCGATTCCGCCATTACGCTTTGGTTTAGGGACGGAGATTCCGTTGCTATCCATACCTTGGCATGCTCTGCCTATCAGATCATTCACGACATAAATCGCCACAGGAAGGGCCGCGATCTTCTTTTGGATTCTCTTGTGATCAAAGACGAATACAGACGTGATTTCATTTCCTTTATGAAAGGTTCTTACAACTTCTTCAAACATGCTGCTAGTGACCCTGATCCTGAAGGCACGGTTGAATTCCAGCCTATACTTACGGAGCTATTCATTCTGTTCTCTATCCTCGGCCTTGAACTGTGTGGCATCAAGAACAACCTCACAAGGTGGACTTTTATATTCTATAATGGTCTTCATAACCCCAATATTCTCACTGAGCAAGGTCGCAAACTGATCTTGCAGAATGTCCCACCTGAAGAGATCGACGACGCTAGGAAACTCGCCAAGGCGAACTTCTTTGACGATTCCTTTATGCTTTGGCGTAGGTTTGCGAGCCATTGACATGATTCTAATCTCCTTTCAGAAAAGCCCGTGCATAACCACGGAATGCACCAGATCGCCTACGCTCCCGATGATTCCCGGCGTTATGCACATGAACAAAACCAAATCATTAATATGGGTGATTGCATCTGTTACTGTCGGTACTGCACTTTATATTCTTCTACCCACGTCAGTCTTGTCCAAATTAGGTTTTGAGACCTTTGTGTAGAACCATGTCATCAACGGTCCACAGGTTAATCAATGGCGATGCCCGGGATTTGTCCTTTTTGGATGATGAATCTGTACACCTTGTTGTTACATCACCACCCTATTGGAATCTAAAACGCTACAACGAAAACCCTGACCAGATGGGGCATATTCAAGACTACGAAACCTTCCTGAAGGAACTGGAGAAGGTCTGGCGGCATGTCTATCGTGCTCTCGTTCCAGGAGGTCGGCTAGTGTGCGTGGTCGGCGACGTCTGTGTGGCCAGGCGTGATTTCGGACGTCACCTGGTATTCCCCCTCCACGCAGACATCTGCGTGATCTGCCGTCGGATCGGCTTTGACAATCTAAATCCGATCATTTGGCATAAAATCGCCAATGCATCCTATGAGGTGGCTAATGGGTCGAAGTTTTTGGGCAAGCCGTATGAACCCAACGCCATCATCAAGAACGATATGGAATTCATCCTCATGCAGCGAAAGCCCGGAGGATACCGGAAGCCTTCTGATTCACAGCGCAAGGCAAGCAAGATTTCCAAGGATGATTTCGACCGCTGGTTTCAGCAAATCTGGAATATCCCGGGAGCATCAACGAAACAGCATCCAGCCCCGTTTCCGTTGGAACTCGCGTCCCGCCTCGTTCGCATGTTTTCTTTCGCAGATGATACGGTGCTTGACCCGTTTTGCGGATCTGGCACGACCATGATTGCCGCTCTTAGAACAGGTCGGAACAGCATTGGTGTCGAAATCGAGCCGGAGTATTGTCGGATGGCAGCTCGATATTTAAAGGCTGAAAACGCCGACCTATTTTCAAGTGAGAAGCTAATTTTCGAGAAGACGACTACAGAGCGCGCATGCCTTGTCAGAGAAGATCAGGCGCTTTACGAAGTCCGCCCTGCTAAGAAAAAATTGGATTAGGCCAACAAACTGTCACTCTAGTGGATGATTTACCCGCTCAGGTTATGCAAATCGTCGGCAAGATGGCTGGGAAAATGAATCAGAACGACCGGGCTTACTACCTTGATTGGATCAGGATTGGAGTGATACTTCTCCTTGTGCCGTTTCACAGTGCCATCACATTCACTGCTCGTGGCGATGGCTTTATCAGATATCCACAATCCGTGCCGGTCATGGATATCGGCCTGTGGTTTCTGTCGATATGGATCATGCCGGTGTTATTCGTAGTATCTGGGGTTGCCTCCTACCACGCGCTTCAATACAGAACACGCAGGGAGTACTTGAGAGAAAGGCGAGCGAAACTGCTGATCCCGTTTCTCGCGGGCCTGCTTCTGGTCTGTCCTCCCATGGCCTATCTCAGGGCGCTCTTCATGGGCTCTTTCGAGGGAAGTCTTCTGCAATTCTATCCCCATTTCTTTACCGGAGGGGTCTATCCGAAAGGGTACTTCAACTGGGGCCATCTCTGGTTTCTCATCTATCTGTACGTTTTCACATTGATCCTGTTGCCCCTGTTTATGCGAATGATGAGAGAGCGGACCAGAGCCTTGGTTGTTACTGCATCCGCGATTCTCGAAAAGGGCATGTGGATATACCTTGCCGCGATTCCCCTCATGTTCACCCAAACAGTGCTCAGCCCATTCTTTCCTGGACATTATAATCTTTTCTGGGACTGGGCGTACTTCACGCTCTATTTGGGGCTTGTCCTTTACGGTTTTCTATTTGCAATCAATGACAGGATACTCGATAACATTCAGCGGATCCGGATGGTCTCACTTGGTTTGGCAATCCTTCTTTTCGTGCCGGAGGCCTTTCTCCGAATATCGGGCATGGGAACCGCGCTGGGTCCTATTTCCCCCGCATACAATGTCCTGATACTCTTCGCTTCAGTGTTTGCCGCGCTGGGATATGCCAGGCAGTTTCTGAACCAGCCATATCGCTTCTACCACTATCTCCACAATGCCTCGTTTCCCTTCTACATTCTCCACTTCTTTCCGATTACGGTGGCGAGTTATTTTATAGCCAGAAGCGACTTGAACGTGTGGCTGAAATACCCGATCATCGTTGTTTTTGCCTATCCTTCCACTTTGGCGCTCTACGAAATCATCAGGAGAGTACCGGTGGTCGGATCTTTGTTCGGTATAAAGCCGTTTGAAGAGGGGATTTTGAAAAGGGACGTTCGTGCAGAGCGTGCTTGACAGCAGATGAAGACGATGACTGAACCGAACAAATCAGCGGATGGCATACAGCCACATATTAAAAATAGGAGGAAACAAAATGGAGATATCGAAAGAAGAATTTGTAGAGAGGATTAAGGGGATTCGTGAGGTGCTCAAGACGGACGAATGTTCCGAATGTTCATGCCCAAATGTGAGATGTGAATGGCATGGAGATTGTCATAGCTGCATAAGAATATACCGTCACTTCGGCCACCATGTGCCGAGGTGTTTACAATTCGTTTTGGACAAAAAGATTGCAAGGATTACGCAAGCCGCAAAAGATGAAATACAAAAGAGGCCAATAACGCCGGATGAATATTACGACTATCTAAATTTAGTTGCGCCGAAAAGGCGGGGATAACACTACTCTACATCCATAACTCTCAACTCATAACTCCGTATCATTCCATCCTCAACGACTCCACCACGTTCATTTTGGCGGCCCGGCGGGCCGGAATAAAGCCCGCGCCGACGGAAGTGATCATTACAATCAACCAGGATTCTATCAAACTCCAAAGGGGAATGGAGAACTGGATGGTCCATCCGAAGGACTGTTTATTGATGACGTAGATGAGAAGGACAGAGAGGAGAAAACCGCAGAGCAGGCCGAGGATATGGCTGAAAAAGCCGATCATTCCTGCCTCGATGAGGGTGGTCTTCTGAATCTGCCTTTGGAAGGCGCCCACAGCCCGGACGATCCCGATATCCCGCTGCCTTTCGATGATCAGGGCATTCAAGGAGTTGATGATTCCAAGAATGGCCACGACGATGGCGATGAACTCGAGGGCATAGGTAATGGCAAAGGTCTGGTCGAAGATCTTCAAAACCTCCCTTCGCAATTCACGGTGGGAGACCACAAAGAGGCGATAAGGTTTTGAATATCTTTCCCGGATCATCTCCTTGAAGGATTCTATGGAAAATCCTTCTTGAAGATAGATGCCGGCGCTGTGGATCGTCTCGTCCTTCCACAGAGTTTGAAAAAGTTTCTTCTCCAATAAAACCATCCCCCAATCCGAGGAATAGTCGTAGAAGACGCCGGCGATCAAAAATTCCTTTTCGCCCTCCGGAGTGTTAAGCGTTATCCGATCCCCGGCTTTCACGTTGTGTCTGAGAGAGAAACTCTCTGTGACAAGAATGGCTTGCCCTGCGGCGAACTGCCGGAGGATCGCCTGAGAATTTCCTCGAGTGAAACGAATGACTTTCATGTTGAGAAAGACCTGTCCATCCACGGAGGCAATTATTGCAGGCTGGCCTTGATATTCAACCTCCAACGCCCTGAAAGAATCCACAGCCTTAACTCCCGGGAGGGAAGGCAGCTGCCTTGAGACCTCAAGAGGGAGGAGGGCGGAATAACCTGTGATGGAGTAGGAGCCTGGAAAGATGAACACATCGCCGTTGATCGATTGCTCCACCCAGAGGTCCACCGTCTTCCGGAAACTCAGGATCATGATGGAGATGCTGATGAGCATGGAGAGGGCGGTCATCAATGCAGCGATGGTGATCGCGGTTCTAGCCATGGAGTCATGGAGATATCGGCTCGCCAGCTTTCCCTCCGATCCAAACAGGCGGTGGAGAAGCGGGGCAAGGAGACGGTTGAGAAAAGTGGTCACAGAAGGGATCAGGAAAGAGACTCCGATGAGGATAAGAAGTGCAGCCAAGAAGCCGAAGATAGGCTGATGATCGATGGGCCTTTGCAGAGCAAGGATGAGAGACAGGATGAGAAGACCCACGCCGATGAGATTGAAATACCCAAGGCGGATTTTTATTTTTGTTTCAAGCGTCCCAAGCGCCAGGGCCTCCTTGGGTGCGATTTTGGAGGCTTCTCTTGCAGGACCGATTGAGGAAAGAACGGAGGCAAGCACGCCCATACCGAACCCTGCTACCAAAATGTAAGGGGAGATCACGAGATGTTCCGCTTTGACCAAGATATAGAGGGCAGTAATCGTTCTGGAGACCAGATAGAGCATGACCTTTGCCAGTCCTATCCCGACTCCTATTCCGATCAAACTTCCCAAACACCCGATCCATGCGGCCTCACCAATGAAGAGAGTGAGGACCTGAGGCCGGGTGAGCCCGATGCTTCGAAGAATTCCAATCTCCCTCCTCCTCTGGATGACGGAAACGGAGATGGCGTTGTAGATCAAAAACATCCCGACGATTAAAGAGATGAAGCTAAGGGCGGTGAGGTTGAGGTGAAAGGCAGAGACCATCTTCTCGATCTGACCGCTCCGGGTATCGGATCGACGAACTTCGACCCCCGGAGGGATCACTTTTTTCAGTTCTCTCTCCGTGGCCTCGATGGGCCGGGACTTGTCCACGATCAGGTCAATTCGGTCGATGAGGCCGACCTTCTCCAGGGCTTCCTGAGCAGAGGCAATGTCAATGAGGCCAAAATTTCCTTCCAATGATTTAGCCGGCCCCTCCATCTTCAAAAGATTAGTGATGGTGAGGGTTACTTTTTTTGAACCCACGATGAGGCTGATTCTATCTCCTCTTTTTAGTCCGTGCCGGTTAGCCAATTTTTCTGTGATGGCAATGGAATGAGGGGTTTTCAAAAAAAGGAGACCTTCATCATCGTTCTCGTAAAACTGATATTCTCTGAAAGGGCGGTCGCTGAAGACATCGATGCCGAGAAGGTAGAGCGGTTCTCCAATGGGCTCATCCATCTTGGAGACATATTGAATGACGGGCGTGGCCGCTTTGACCCCGGGAACTTTTTTTACCCTGAGATAGACCTCTTCGGGAAAGCCTCTTCCGAAAGAGGTGACCTGGAGATTGGCTTTTCCCGAGACATGGTCGACGGAGGCATTGAAGGATTCGATGGCGGTGTGAATGGCGATCTGAACGCTAACAAAGACAGCCACTCCCAGGGCGATCCCTACCATGGAGAGGAGGGTTCTTCCCTTATGATAGCGCAGATGACGGAGAGTAATGTTTCTGAGGAGATGAAGGAGGACCATAAAATAATAATGTCAAATGTCAAAGCCCAGATGGCGAATGAATAGCGAATGGAAGTCAGAGTAATCTTTGATGACAAGCCCCCCAGCCCTGAATCCGATCCCCGGCGGGGAAAATTACGAAGCATTATCCTCCCCCTTGACGGGGGAGGATTAAGGTGGGGGTGATGATGGCATGACCCCCCTCACCCCCACCCTCTCCCTCCAGGGGAGAGGGAGTAACTGTTTTAGAGGAGTTTGCCGTCGCTCATTCTGACGACCCGGTCCGCCATGGCCGCTCCCTCCTGGCTGTGAGTGACGAGGATGACGGTCTTCCCGTGCCCGTCCCGCAATCGCCGTAGGATCTCCAAGACCTGCTTTCCTGAAGCCGAGTCGAGATTACCCGTTGGTTCGTCAGCGAGGATGATTTCAGGATCATTGATCAAGGCCCGGCAGATGGCCACCCGCTGCATTTCGCCACCCGAAAGTTCATGAGGGTAATGATACCTCCTTGCGTGGAGGCCCATTTCATGAAGAAGGTTTTCAATTTTGTCTGCCGGAGGATTCGAGCCCTCTCGCAACAAGTAAGGGAGCGCGATATTCTCTTCGAGGTTGAGAATGGGCAGGAGATTGAAGAATTGGAAGATGATGCCGACGCGGTCTCTGCGGTAAAGGGTCAACCGGCGGTCATTCATCAAGGAGATATCTTCGCCGTCGATCATCACCCGACCCTGATCCGGAGAATCCAGACCGCCAATGATGTTGATCAGCGTAGACTTCCCGCAACCGCTTTTGCCTGTGACGGCTAAATACTCTCCCTTTGAGATCTTTGCATGGACGTGGTCCAGGGCAACCACAGGACTTTCTCCCTGGGAATAAATTTTTGTGACATCGATCAATTCGATGAAATGGTCTTCCATCATCGCAATAAAAAAAGAGCAGGAATGAAATTTTCCCTGCTCTTTTTATATATCGGGGGGAACAGCAAATTGTCAACTGCAAAACTGCAAAACAAGATTTCCTAATCTTCAGTCATTTTCCTCATATGCTTAACGAGGATAATTAACATGATAGGAACGATCACTCCGACAGCGACGACCGCTCCTCCCACAACATAAATTCTGGGACCCATATCCTCGACCCCCCTGACTACCTGTATCACGGCAATGGATACCATCGCTGCCAGGATGCACATGAGGATAATGATACTCACGATGTTAGCGGCACTTAATTTGATATTCATTGGTCCCTCCTCTCTTTTAAAAATGACAGATATTCGACTTTACTGTCAGCCTGGATTCATTCTTCTTACCATAACCATGAACTTCTGTCATCTTTATAAGCTATGCCAGAAAAC
>DBZJ01000132.1 GCA_002311635.1 Syntrophaceae bacterium UBA1163 | reverse complement strand
GCCCAGGGAGTGGTTCATTTCTTCACGGCTACAGGCTCAATCTCTGGTAAAATGGCTTCTTCTCCCACCTTCTTTTCTTTCTTCAGGGCTGCTATGGTGGTACCGATGAAGCTGAAGAAGAGGACCACTGCCGGGATCAACTGCAGAAGAACGATGATCACCCCAATACTCAGGAAGATCCAGAGGGCGGTTCCGGCTCCTTTCAATTCGATGGACCTTGCAAACGCCGGAGTCGCGAAAAGTGTCATCGCCGCTCCAATCACCCCAACCTTTAGAGTTTGTCTTTTTCCTAACATGGCCAATTCCCCCTTTCTTTCCTATTCAGGTCTTTCAGTTGCCTCAACCTTTAAAATGCATACACAATGCCAAGCCGCAAAAATAGTGCAACAAATGCTTAATAGATTGATTATATTAGATTTTTTGTCCTCTAAGTTTTCATGAAGGATTTGGTAAAAGGCCAATATGTATATTTATAATATACAAACATTAAAACATTTGCTCTCGGCAATCTAGTTAACATATTGAAACTATAGTATTTAGTGATAATAAAATAACTATACATATAGATATTTTTTGAATTCACCTTAATTAACAATTAGGGGGCCATATGGAGTACGGGGTTGAGAGTGCCTGGAATGCAGGATTGTCATTCCGGGCTAGTGAAGCGCGACCCGGAATCCAGACGGCGTCCCGGCGAAAGCCGGGAACCATTTTATGCCCTGGGTCATGGTTTTCATCGGGAACCCTGGATTCCTGCTTCCGCAGGAATGACTACAACAAGAGCTTTTGCGAAAGGCCGAGCAATGAATGAATGGCTTTTGGCTTTGATTTAAACCGATTGCGATCAGGCCCCTTTGAGGAACTAGCAATCGTAAAGTCCCCGGCTCTTCCAGAGGATAGTTACAGTCCGGGGTAGAGACGGGCTGGGAGAGTGTTCCTCGATTGTTCCTAAAAGAAGCTGGGGAATGAATTGGGCTGCATTTGCTTGCCATGATTTTTGATTGAA
Organism: Syntrophaceae bacterium UBA1163; assembly: GCA_002311635.1. GTDB lineage: Bacteria > Desulfobacterota > BSN033 > BSN033 > UBA1163 > UBA1163. The sequence goes on along the minus strand of DBZJ01000132.1, from coordinate 3,561 downwards.
TGATTTAGTCTTGAAATTCTTCCCTCTCAGGGAGAATGGATTCCCAAATGAGACGAAGGTCAACACCCCATGATCAGAATTACTTGAATTAAAAAGGTTGACGGTGCAAAGGGATTAAATTTATAATAATTGTGGTGAATAAAAATATGGGGGTTTTCTATGTGGGATTATACGGAGAAGGTTAAAGATCACTTTCTGAATCCGAGAAATGTTGGAGAGATTGACAATCCGGACGGGGCAGGTGAAGTGGGATCGCTGGCCTGCGGCGATGCGTTGAGACTCACCTTCAAATTGGATGAGAAGAAACGGATCAAAGATGTGAAGTTCAAAACCTTTGGCTGCGCCAGTGCCATTGCCTCCTCTTCTGCCTTAACGGAGATCATCAAGGGGAAGACGGTTGAGGAAGCAGCGAAGGTCACGAATCAGGATATTGCCAACTATCTGGGAGGACTTCCTGTTGAAAAGATGCATTGCTCGGTGATGGGAAGAGAGGCTCTTGAGGCAGCCATCGCCAATTACCGTGGGCAGAAAGTAACGAAAGAAGATTTCGAGGTGGTCTGCAACTGCTTTGGTGTGACGGATAGAGAGATTACGCATGCGATCCGTGAGAATGATCTTAAGACGGTGGAACAGGTGACCTATTACACCAAGGCCGGAGGAGGATGTGGTCAGTGCCATCCAAAGATTGAGGCGATTATCGAAAAGGTCAGAAAGGAGATGGACAAAGAGGCGCCTCCTCCGAAACCGGAGAAAAAGAAGTTGACGAACATCCAGAAGATCAAACTGATCGAAGATACCTTAGGAAGGGAAATCATTCCGGCTTTAAAGGCGGACGGTGGCGATTTGGATCTAATCGATATCGAAGGGAACAAGGTTTACGTCGCGTTGAGGGGCTCCTGTTCGTTCTGCCCCAGCGCTGAGATTACTTTAAAACAGTATGTCGAGACGAAGTTGAGGGAGTTCGTCAGCGACGATATCGTGGTGGAGGAGGTCAGGCCGTGAAGACCGTCTATGTGGACAATAATGCAACGACAAAAGTAGCTCCAGAGGTGTTGGAGGTGATGCTCCCATACTTTTCCGAATATTATGGGAACCCATCGAGCATGCACTTCTTCGGAGGACAGGTTCAAAAGAAGGTGGATGAGGCGAGGGAGAGGGTGGCAGATTTTTTGGGAGCAGAGCCTTCGGAGGTCGTTTTCACCAGTTGTGGGACGGAAAGTGATAATGCGGCAATATTGGGGACACTCGATTCCTATACGGAAAAGCGGCACCTCATCTCCACCCGGGTGGAACATCCTGCCATTGGGAATGTGGCTACCTATTTAGGCCGAAAGGGCTACCGCCTCTCTGAACTTTCTGTGGATCGAGAGGGACGGTTAGATCTGGATGATTTGAGGGAGTCGCTTACCGATGAAACGGCTCTGGTCACCATTATGTATGCCAATAATGAAACCGGAGTGATCTTCCCGATCGAAGAGATTGGTGAGATTGTCAAGGCGAGGGGAATTTCTTTTCATAGCGATGCAGTCCAGGCGGCGGGGAAGATCCCTCTCAACATGAAAAAATCGAAGCTGGATATGCTTTCCATCTCTGGCCATAAACTTCATGCGCCCAAAGGAATCGGGGTGCTCTACATCCGAAAAGGAACTAAATTTTCTCCGTTCCTGATTGGCGGCCATCAGGAGAAAGGGAGAAGGGGAGGAACAGAGAACGTTCCTTACATTATCGGTTTGGGCAAGGCCTGCGAGCTGGCTAAAAGGCATCTGGATGAGGAAAACACGAAGGTCAAGGCTTTACGGGATTATCTCGAGGCGAAAATTTTGGAAAGGATCCCAAATACCTTAGTGAATGGGGATCGGGTTCACCGGCTTCCCAACACCGTGAGCGTTAGTTTTGAATATGTAGAAGGAGAATCCATTCTCCTTCTGCTCTCTGATCTCGGCATCTGCGCCTCTTCCGGCTCCGCCTGCACATCCGGTTCACTGGAACCTTCGCATGTCCTCAGGGCCATGGGTGTTCCTTTCACCGCTGCCCACGGGTCGATCCGTTTCAGCCTGTCCATCTACAGCACGAAAGAGGAGATGGATTATATCATCGAACATCTTCCCCCGATTATTCAGAGGTTGAGGGATATCTCACCTTTCTGGAAAGACTATCTCAAGTCCCAGGGGAAAGCCTAATCTCAACGGGATTTCGATGGATTGTCTCCATCGAGCTTCATGCACCGGAAAGATTTCCACTCTTGATTCACTGGTTCGCGTAATCATCCCGCAAGCGATGTTTGCCAGCTTGTGTCGCCTCTGGCGCGTTGATAAACGCCCGTGCTCTTTCGGTACTTTGGACCTCGAATACGAAGAACACGTTATTGGGTTCTTCAACGCTGCGCCAAAAGTGGACTAAACGGAGCCCTCCGTCGAGGTGCGCTTGGGCGTGAGTATCAAATACGCTCTTCCATTTTCAGAAGTCCGCGACTCGATTGCGGCAGAGCATGTAAATCGTCGAGCGATCCTTTTTGCTTGACCGGCCTAACGAGTGTGTAGAAAAAGTCCTTTTTTGGAAAATACCTATCCTTTGTTGTCCAGCAACCGAAATTTTCAATGGGTTTACAGTATCAACGAAGGTTGTTGTTTGCAAGAACGTTATCAGTATCAGGTGGCTCCATTCACGCGAACCTGCCCCCGTACCGGTGGATCTTCATAGATGCGCCAAAATTATTTAAATAATTTGCCAACGTCCCTATCCCTCCTTTTCCGTCATTACTTGATTGCAAGACCTGATCCCGATTACTTTTCATTACCGCCAAAAATTTCGGATAAACGTAGAAAAAGCCAACGATGAAATAAGGCTGCGTCAATCCTGATTTGGAGATTCCATCTGCAACTCTTTTTCCCATTTCTTCATAGCTTTGTTCATTTGATCAATAAGCTTCTTTTTGCCTATTTCATCCTTGCCGCTCATTTTGACGCTTTCGAGCCACGCCTTCCACTTTTTCGTATAGTCAATCATCTGTTTGAGGTCACTGGTTTTCATTGTTTATTCTCCTTGGTACCATATCATGACATGAAGCCCAACGAGCCTGTAGAAAAAGTCACTTCTTCAAAAACCGCTTCTGGTGCTGGATCAGAAATAGAAGATTATCATTTTGTCTCATCGAGACTTCCGCAATTCGTGACATAGTTTCCTATTTGCATGATGTATTTACCGCTGCAACAACCAATCACCTTATGTCTCGCCATCCAGTCCCTCCTAAGCGGTCTCCGCTCTCTTTGCCGCTACTGATATGTCGATTTTATCATGCTTTTAAGACTTTTTCTACACCCTCAACGATACGGGTTACCGGGAGCCGGATTTATCAGCGCTTGTTAGGCAATAGTCGTTTTGGTGCGATTTCACTAAACTCAATAATTAAATCTGACCCCACATCCTTTTCATTTCATTTTCCTCCGGAGTACAGTTTGTTGGTCACGTTAACTTCATCCTTTAGAAAATTACCCGAATCTTCATGAAACCTGGAATTCCAACAAAAAGTTATCACTACATGTTTCAGCTTGCTATATTGTA